>JADGOD010000210.1 GCA_017883125.1 Acidimicrobiales bacterium | reverse complement strand
TGAACGCTGCTGATTGTCGCGAGAGGTGGCGCAGGAAGCCCTCGCAATCAGGCTCGACCGCGCAACACCCCACCTTCTGACGCCAACGGGTCCCTTCGGAGGTCGCAGGTCAGGTCGGTGGAATCACAAGTGGCGCTCAGGACTGCCATCCGCACCCGCGAAGGAGGCCATGAACGGCGCATCTGGATCGGTGCCGATGCCCTACTCGAGGACTTCGATGCTCCGAGGGAGTCTTGCGTACAACCGAACCATGGCGCGTCCCAGGTGCGGCTCCGAGTCTTGAATCCTCCAGAACACGGGGTTGTCTCGCTGCGTCAATCAACGCCCCGTGGGGGTACCTCCGGGAATGACCTGGGTGATTGATGTTGGGTGTCCATACGGCCTGAGAGTGCCCGGAGAAGTCACATGATGTCCGGAATTGCCACAACTCCGAGGGGTTCCGTCCAAAACCGTCCGAGTCCGTCCGACCGTATTCAGCGGCGTTGCATACACGGTTGCTCCCATTCTCCGAGCCCGGTTCAGCCCGTTCCGGTGCTCGCCCTGAGGTAGGGACCCGATCAACCAGTCATACTGGACAAACTCTCGGTGGCCGGACAGAAGCCATGACCACGTGGCAGACGCGGAAGTCCGAGGAGGCTGATAAGTTCACACTTTGATGCATTCCTCATATCGACATCTACGAGGTGACAGGGGCCGAGCCATTGTTCAAAGGTCTCGCCATCCTCGTCAAGCGGCTGCCACAGCATGACTCGATCCATCTACGAGGTGAAGGCTGAGTTCTTCAAGACGCTCAGCCACCCGGCTCGGATCCGTGTGCTCGAGCTCTTGAGCGACGGGGAGCTGTCGGTTAGCGCGCTGATTCCGCTGGTTGGGCTTGAGTCATCCCACCTCTCTCAGCAGTTGGGCATTCTGCGTCGAGCTGGCATCATCCAGGCTCGCAAGGAAGGATCGAGCGTTCTCTACTCTGTGGTTGACCCTCGAATATTCCAGATGCTCGAGATGGCGAAGGCGATCCTGACCAGCTCTCTGGAAGGGTCGAGATTCTTGTTGCAGGAACTCGAGACACTGGAGTACGTCGATACTGCCAGCGGGGAGAGCGACCCCGAATGAAGATGGTGCCTCGTCGCTAGTTCGGCCCGCACCCCCCCTCTTTCCCCCGCACGCACCTCGCCAAGAGCCCATCTCTAGAGGTTGAGCATTCGGTGATGACCTGAGCATCTGATAACTTTGTTGTTTATGCGAAGCCGTTCAGTGGTGCGCTCACTCTTTGCGAAACCGGTCACCGAGAGCCCGCCACGGCCACCTTCTGCATCCACCGAGAAGCGCTTCCCAGGCTCGCTGCAGCTTCGCCACGTCGACGCCGGCTCCTGCAACGGCTGCGAGCTGGAAATCACGTCGGCCTTCGCTCCGACATACGATGCCGCTCAATTCGGCGTGCGACTGGTCGCATCTCCTCGCCACGCCGACGGGCTCCTTGTGACTGGCGTGGTCACTCGGAACATGTCGGGACCCCTCCGCAAGACGCTCGAGGCCGTTCCGAACCCGCGCGTCGTCGTTGCGTGCGGCGACTGCGCCATTAACGGTGGAATCTACTCACAGGGCTACGGTGTCGAGTCGACACTGGCCGACGTGGTCCAGCCTGACGTCGTCATACCGGGCTGCCCGCCTCACCCTTCTGCGATCGTGGAATCGCTTCGGGGCATCACAGAGCGTTGACGATCCCCCTCTTCGTGGTCGGCCTCGGCATTGGGGTCGCTGGCGTCCTTGCAGGGGCGGTGCTGCCAGCTCGGATTCGGGTGGCTTCGATAGCGCTCCTCGTCTCTGGAGCCTGCCTGGTGGAGCTCCTCGCGGCTGGCTCAGTACTGCTGTCCGGCCGGAGCAGAACGTTCAGTTCGACGGCGATTCTCCCATTGGCAGGGTTGAGATTACTTCTCGATCCGCTCGGGGCGCTCTTCGTCGCGATCGTGGCCTTCGTCGGATTGGCTGCCACCGTCTACCTCGTCAGATACGCCTTTGCAGGCCTCACCACCCGTTCGGCGACCGCCTGCTACGCCCTCTTCGTGACGTCACTTCTGGCTGTTCCTGCTGCGGCGAACACCGGATCCTTCATGTTCTCGTGGGAGCTGATGGCCATCAGCTCGCTGCTGCTGCTCTTGGTGGAGCATCGCCACCGCCAGAGCGCCAGGGAGGCTGCTCAGTGGTATGGCGTCATGACGCAGATGGGAGCGGCCTCGATCCTCTTGGGGCTCCTCGTCCTGGGCAGCCACGCGGGAGGCCAGACGTTCGCCGACATCAAATCGAGTGCAGCGGGGCTTTCACCGACGGTTCGTTCGGTCGGCTTCATGCTCGTTCTCTTCGGATTTTCATCCAAGGCAGGAGCAGTTCCCTTCCACGTCTGGCTGCCACGAGCTCACCCGGAGGCGCCAAGCCCCGTCTCCGCGCTGATGTCAGGTGCCATGGTGAGTCTGGGCATCTACGGCATCATCAGAGTTGGCGGTGATCTGCTCAGCGGCGGACTCTTGTGGTGGTGGGTGCTGGTCATCGCTATGGGCGTGCTGTCCGCTCTGTTCGGCGCGCTCCACGCCACGGCAAGTTCCGACCTCAAACGCCTCCTTGCCTATTCGACCATCGACAACATGGGGCTGGTTCTCATCGGCGTAGGTGCGTCGGGGGCGCTGTGGGTGACCGGTCGACGAGACGTTGCCGTACTCGCCATGATCGCGGCCCTGTTCATCCTCGTCGTCCACGCGTCGTTCAAGGGATGCCTCTTCCTTGCAGCGGGGGCAATAGAACGTTCGACCGGCACGCGAGACCTGGACCAACTCGGGGGCTTGATCCATCGAATGAAGGGCACCGCGTCAGTCTTCGCCATCGCCGCATTCTCGATCATCGCCCTGCCGCCGCTGAGCGGTTTCGCCGGCGAATGGCTTCTCTTCCAGAGCCTCCTGCATGGCTTCACAGACCGGAACACGACGACCGTGATCGCGCTCCTCGCCGGTGTCGTCGCCTTCGCTCTCGCTGGTGGACTCACCGCCGTGGCGTTCGTGAAGGCGTTCGGTATCGGCTTCATCGGTCGTGCTCGGAGCCCAGGTGCCGGCGCAGCGACCGAGGTCGCTGGCTCGATGGTCGCCGCGATGGTCCTCCTCGCAGGTCCGTGCCTGGTTCTCGGCGTAGTGCCAGGTCTGGCTATCCCACTCCTCGCCAAGGCTGCAAACGTCGGGCTGCCCTCCGCGACGCCGGGTCCGCTCGTGAGGGGGCCAAATCTTGAGTTGGCTGGCTATTACGGTGCGATCGAGCCAGCGCTGCTCCTCGTCGCTCTCGTCGTCGCCGGCTGTCTCACCTGGGGGGTCCTCAAGCTGGTGGCGCGTCGGGCAACGCGCCGGGCCGAGGCATGGGGGTGCGGCCGCGAGCTGCAGACCTCGAGGATGCAGTACACAGCGACGTCCTTCGCTGAGCCGCTCCAGCGGGTCTTCTCAGACGTGCTTCGTCCCGACATTGACGTCGAGGTGACCCACGTCGCCGAGTCGCGCTTCTATGAGAAGGCACTCGCGTACAGCAACGAGACTGACGACGCCATCGAACGGTCGTTCTACCGGCCCGTCGCCAGTGCGTTCCGGTGGTGGGGCGAACGAGCCCGCCGCATCCAGAACGGCAGCGTGCACCGGTATCTCGCCTTCGGCTTCGCCGCGCTGGTGATGGTCCTCGTGGTGTTGGCGTGATGGGCGCCGCCGATACCTCGATCACCGCCATGGGCGTGGTTGCGTCGCTCCTGCAGGTCGCCGCGATCGTGATCGGAGGTCCGCTGCTGCTGGGCTTGATGGCCAAGGTCCGGGCGCGAGTTGAAGGTCGGGTAGGCGCGCCGATTCACCAGCCGCTCCTCGACCTGCGAAAGCAAATGAGGAAGGAACGCATTCACGCCGAACACTCGAGTGCGGTCCTGATCGTCGTCCCATTCGTCTTCGTCAGCACCGCCGCCGTTGCCGGCGCTATCGCTCCTTTGGTGACGACGAGGCCCGCCCTCGCTACGAGCGCGGACATCCTTGTCATCGTCTACCTCTTGCTCGCGGGATCGGTTGCGCTGGCTCTCGCGGGACTTGACGCGGGCACGGCGTTCGGTGGGATGGGATCCAGCCGTGCCATGACGATTGGTGCCCTCGCCGAGCCAGCGCTGCTGCTCGCAGTCGTGGCCATGTCAATTCAGTCAGGAACCTCCAATGTCCCGGCGATCGTGGCCGACACGCTCAACCACCCAGGGTGGTCGGCAAGTCCACAACGCCTCCTTTCGCTCGGTGCTCTGATCATCGTGGTCGTCGCTGAGACTGGGCGGATTCCGGTGGATAACCCGTCAACCCACTTGGAACTGACCATGATTCACGAGGCGATGACGCTCGAGTACGCCGGTCCAGAGCTCGGCCTCGTCTCGCTCGGTGAGTCCATGCGCCTCGGCCTGCTCTTGGCGCTCACGGTGAATCTCTTCATTCCTTGGGGAGTCGCCGAGCAGACTGGCGGCCTGGCGATTCCGCTCGGCCTGGCTGTCCTCATCGCGAAGGTGGCGATGCTCGGCGTCCTGATCTCCCTCTTCGAAGTGCGATCTGCGAAGCTGCGACTCTTCCAGGTACCGGAGCTTCTCGCGGGAGCCTTCGTCCTCGCCATGCTCGCCATCGTCGCCGGACTGGTGACCACATGATCGGCTACGCAGCAGCGCTCCGATTGGCGTCCGGCATCGTGCTGTTGGCTGCCGTGGCGATGTTGTGGCGGCGCGACCTTCGGGCCGCCGTCCCCGTCCTTGCTGTCCAAGGTGTTGCGCTAGGCGTTGTCGCCGGAACCTTGGCTCTCCACCAGCACGATGTCGGACTAGGGGTCACCGCATTTCTGGTTCTCATCGTGAAGGGGTTCGTCGTCCCGCTCCTGGTCTGGCGAGTCGTCCGACGAGATCCAAAGATCCGTGAGACAGCCCCCCTCGTGAACGTCACCGCATCGCTCGTCGCTGCTGCCGTGCTCATCGTGCTGTCATTCGTCGTGAGCGCCAAGATCACGGCGCTCTCGCCAAGCGTCGCGACTCGCCTGGTCCCCCTCGGCGTGGCGACCATCCTCGTTGGCTACTTCCTGCTCGTCTCGCGTCGACGAGCAGTGTCCCAGATCGTCGGGCTCTTGCTCATCGACAATGGGATCGCACTCGTCACGTTCCTGGTCACCTCAGGTGTGCCCCTCATCGTCGAGCTCGGATCGGCGCTCGACGTCCTCTTGGTTGTCGTCGTGCTCCAGGTCCTCGTCGTGAACCTCCGAAGCCGGTTGGGGACCTTCGACTTGGACCAGTTGAAGGAGCTTCACGACTGATGCTGCTCGTCTCGATCCTCGTGATTCCCCTCGCTACGGGTCTCATCGCGTTGGTCGTTCCATGGCGTCCACTCGTCGGGTGGATGGCCGCCGTGTCAGACGCCATCGTGCTCGCCCTCGGCATCGGCCTTGCGATCCGAACCACCTCGCGCGGACCGATGAACGCGCTTCACGGAACGCTTCGTGCTGATGCGTTGAGTGCGTTCATGGTGCTCGTGATCGGGACGGTTGCTCTGGCCGCCGCGCTCCAATCGGTTCGGTACCTTCGCGTCGAAATAGCACGGGGGGCCTGCACGCCAAAGCGCGCGACTCTCTACATCGTTCTCGTCCAGGCATTCGTCACGTGCATGCTCGGGGCGGTCCTCGCCGCCAACCTCGGCGTGCTCTGGGTCGCTGTTGAGGCGACGACGATTGCGACGACGTTCCTCGTCGGTCACCGAGGAACAAGCAAGGCCCTCGAGGCGTCGTGGAAGTACGTCGTGTTGTGCTCGGTGGGGATCGCTCTAGCGTTTCTCGGGACCGTGCTCGTGTACTTCGCAGCCATCCACCCCGGTGGAGGTCCTGTGGTCGCGCACGGGGTCAACACCCTCGACTGGACGTCGCTCATGTCGGTGGCACACCGGCTGAACCCGGACGTGCTCCGGCTCGCGATGGCACTGATCGTGCTGGGATACGGCACCAAGGTCGGGCTCGCCCCCATGCACAGCTGGCTTCCCGATGCTCACAGCCAGGCACCGGCACCCGTCTCCGCCCTCATGTCAGGCGTGCTGCTCAGTGTCGCCTTCTACGCGCTGCTCCGGTTCAAGGCCATCGCCGACGCGGCCCTGGGCCCAGCGTTTCCTCGAACGCTCCTGGTGGTGGTCGGGATCACCTCCCTCGTCGTCGCTGCGTCGTTGCTGCTCGGGCAGCGTGACTACAAGCGGTTGCTCGCCTACTCGAGCATCGAGCACATGGGACTGCTCGCCCTTGGTGCAGCAGCGGGAAGCGCGCTGGCGATCGCCGCGGTCCTTCTCCACGTCCTGGGACACGGCATCACCAAGGCCGTGCTCTTCTTGGCGTCCGGTGAGCTGCACCAGTCTGAGGGGACGAGCGAGATCGCCAAGGTCCCGGCGCTGCTGAGCAGACGCCCAGCGCTTGGGGCGATCATGGCCGTCGGTCTCGTGGCGCTTGTCGGATTCCCTCCCTTTGTCCTCTTCGCGAGCGAGTTCTCGATGTTCCGCGCCGAGGTTGATGTGGGAATGGGTTGGGTCGTTGCCGTCACGTTCATTTGCCTCGTGGTGATCTTCGCTGCGATCGCCTCACAGGGCCGACGGCTTCTGCTCGGCGAGCCCGCTGTCGATGCCGTCCAGGAGACCACTCCGCGTTCGGTCACGGTACCACTGGTGATCGCGTTGGCCGTCTGCGGCCTCCTCGGAGTCATTGCCTGGCCCCTGCAATCGCTCCTTCACGCTGCAGCCCATGTGGTGGCGCGATGATCAGTCGGCAGACCTTCAGAGTCGAGCAATCCGAGCTCGTGGCACGAGCCGCCGGTCTCCTCGAGAGCGGCCATCGCCTCGCTCTCGTCGCGCCCCACGATGACGGTGACGTCGTCCGCGTCGTCTATGTCTTCACGTCACTCACGGCGGACCGCCGAATCGAGCTCGAGGTGCTGTGCGACGCCTCGGCGCCTGCCGTACCCAGCCTCAGCAGCCTGTCGTTCCCGGCAAGCCGCTTCGAGCGCGAGATGCACGACCTGTTCGGCGTCGTGCCCGAGGGACACACGTTCCTCCGTCCACTGGCCGTCCACCAACATTGGCCGCAAGCCTGGCACCCCATGCGCAGAGATGCAGGCCCGATGCCCCCCGTGCGTACCGACACCGAACCGTTCCCGTTCATCGAAGTTGCAGGATCCGGCGTCTATGAGATCCCCGTCGGACCAGTACATGCGGGGTTGATCGAGCCTGGTCACTTCCGATTCTCTGTGGCCGGGGAGACGATCATCAAGATGACGGCGAGGCTCTGGTACCTCCATCGCGGCATGGAGCTGCTCTTCCAAGGCCGATCGGCCGCCGGTGGAGTTGAACTCGCCGAACGGTTGAGCGGCGACACTGCAGTCGGCCACGGGCTCGCCTACAGCCTGGCGGTTGAAGAAGCCTGCGGGCTTCCCGTCTCCGACGACGTCAGCCGCCTTCGAGCAGTTCTGCTCGAGATGGAGCGCCTCTACAACCATGTGGCAGACATCGGAGCGTTGTGCAACGACATTGGCTTCGGTCTCGTTCAAGCGAGGGCGCTGATCATCCGAGAGACCCTCCTCCGCCTCAACGAGGAGATCACGGGCCATCGGCTCCTGCGAGGGGCTGTCTGGCCGGGAGGAGGTGCCGTGCTTCGGCTCCCCGCCCCCGATGAACTCGTCCGAATCGAGGAGGCGATCGAAGGGGTTGTTGACCTCGCGATGTCGAACAGCGTCGTGGTTGATCGATTCGAGGGTACCGCCACCCTGGGCGCCGAGGAGGCGGTCGACATTGGCACGCTCGGCGTGGTCGCGAGGGCATCAGGGTCACGCGTTGACGCCCGGGCCATTCATCCCTTCGTCGATCTCGGAACGTCGTTCGAAACCATCACCGAGACCACCGGTGACGTGATGGCGCGGTTCAACGTCAGGGTGAGAGAGGCTCGTATCTCAATGAGGATCCTCCGAGAACTGGTTCAGAACGACAACCTCGGTGACCGACGACGCGTGGAGGTCGGCGACGGCGGGAGTGGCGTTGGGATCGTCGAGGGGTGGCGAGGGACGATCGTGCATCGAGTTGAGGTGGCCAATGGTGACTCGATCTCTCGGTGCAAGGTCGCGGATCCCTCATTCTTCAACTGGCCAGCACTCGCCGTTTCGTTGGCAGACACGATCGTCCCGGATTTCCCGTTGGCGAACAAGAGCTTCAACCTCTCCTACGCAGGCAACGACCTCTAAGAAGAACGAGGGGACCAGATCCTCCGTGTGAGGTCATCGCCGTTCGATCCCGAAGGCAATCGAGCCTCCGCTGGAATCAAGGAACCGGCGATCCAATGGATTGCTTACTTGATGAATTCATCGCTAGAATCAGCGCGTGCCATTCTCACGGCGAGAACCGTCGGTCTATGAAGCCACGGCGGAGATCTTTCGCTCTCTCGGCCATCCAGCGAGGATCAGGATCATGGAGCTACTCGTGGAGAGTGACCGTTCCGTGAGTGACCTCTTGGTCCAGATGGAGCTGGAGCCATCGTCGCTTTCACAACACCTTGCGGTCTTGAAGCGCGTTGGTCTCGTGGAATCCCGCCGATCAGGCAATGCAGTGACGTATCGCTTGACCGACCCTTCGGTAGGTGGGATCTTCGCTGCAGCGAAGACCGTCTTGAAGGCCAATTTGGGACGCACCCGCCAGGTCCTCGAGGATCTCGAGGGAGATTGAGAATCGCGGTGCTGGGACTGCCCGCAGCGGATGGCTCGATGGCGGTCGGGCCCCCTGCGTGTCATGCGGCCTGGAAACGTCCGAGCACGTCCAATAGCGTCCGGAAATACCCAGCGGTCGCCGGGTAGCCGTCGGCTTGTAGGTGGCTCTCATCTGGCCTCTTCTCGATGCTCGTGGCATCTCCGCGGTCAACCGCGGAGGCTGACAGCCACGTGGAGGCGCTGTCCGATCCAGCTAGGTCTATCTCCCCTCAATCACAGGGGAGTCGCCATGAGTTCAGCCGGCGTCTCGGACTTCTCGTGAACGATCGGTCTTAGTGGGCTTAGAGTCTCCTGAGTGGAAAATATTCCAGAAGTCCCGACAGGTCCTACGGTTCACATGGCACGTAATGCCACGGCCGTGATCATGTCGGTGGACGAAGGCATCGTCGACTTGCTCGGTTGGCGGCCTGAACAGATGATCGGTTCCCCTTCGACCAGGTTCATCCACACCGAGGATCAGCCGAGCGCGATCGCCGCGTGGATGAAGATGATCACGTCGCCGGGCCTGACCAACCTCTGGCGGGGCCGGTACCGGACCGCCAGCGGGTCGTGGATGTGGGTCGAGACCGTGAACCGTCTCGAGGAGTCGGACAGCCCGATCGTGCTCACCTCGATGACGCAAACGACGGCGGAGAAGGCCGGCGTTGAGGAGGAGTTGCGAGCTCGCGAGCAACTGTTGAGTCGGCTGTCGGATGCGTTGCCCGTTGGCGTGTTCCAGGTCGACCTGGTGGGCCATGTCACGTTCACCAACGATCGCCTGCACGCGATCGTGGGCGTGCCTCCGATGCCCACCATCGGAGCCCAGATGTCAACCGTTGCCGCCAACGATCGGCCGCTCTTGGATGCAGCGCTCGCCGCAGTGCTTGCCGATCAGCCGGTCGACGACATCGAGATTCGACTTTCTCACCCGGCCACAGATCCGTCGCTCGTTCTCGACGCGGAGCGGGTGTGTCTCCTGAGTCTGCGGGCGCTCACTGATGGCACCGGTGTCGTGAGTGGCGCCGTCGGATGTCTCAACGACGTGACCGACAGTGCTCAGCTTCGCCAAGAGCTCGAGGTGAGGGCGTCGGTCGACGAGCTCACGTCATGCTTGAACCGGGCTGCAACGCTCGACCTTCTCGTTCGGACGATCGCCTTGCCCCAGGTAGCCGACGAGGGGAACGCCGTCGTCTTTATCGACCTCGATCAATTCAAGTCAGTGAACGACCAACTCGGTCATGCGGCTGGCGATCGACTTCTGGTCGCTGCCGCAGACCATCTCCGCACCGCCGTGCGGGACCGCGACCACATCGGCCGTTTCGGCGGTGACGAGTTCTTGGTGATCTGTCCGGGGGTCGAGAGCTCGGCTCAGGCATTGAGGATCGCCAAGCGCATCGCTGCCGCAATGACGGCCACGGTCAACGTCGGTCCCGGCACGGTCAAGTTGCGGGTGAGTGTCGGCGTTGCCTGGACGACCGAAGCGCTCGACGCTGGCACGCTCATCGCACGGGCAGACAGCGCGATGTACGAATCGAAACGAACGGGTCGACGGGGTGTGACACTGTTCGCTCAGGCTGGCGGCGACACGGGTCCGACGGCCGTGTGACAACCGAGGCACACCCGTCGGCTTATGGCATTCTGAGAACCC
>JADGOD010000209.1 GCA_017883125.1 Acidimicrobiales bacterium | reverse complement strand
GTGGTACTCCAGAGGGAGGCCAGCGTAATCGCCGACGACCGGGGCCATCGGAGCGGCAGAGCCCCCGGCGACGTGCCCGGCGACCTGAGGCTCGTCGTGGGCCCGGCTATCCCTGCTGGCTCAGGTCGCCATGGATCACCGAGGCGCCCACGATCACGCCGTCAGCGTCACGGATGGGGGTGATCGCGAGAGAGACGGGGAAGACCGTCCCGTCCTTGCGGGCCCGGATGGTCTGGTAGCTCTCGACCCGCTCGCCCGCTCTGATCCTCGCCATGATCTCGCTGACCTCGCCGGTCCGATCCGACGGCATCACGAGCGCCCCGGACCTGCCGACGATCTCCTCGGCGGAGTAGCCGAACATTCGCTCGGCGGCCGGGTTCCAGCTCGTGATGATGCCCTCGAGCGTCTCGCTGACGATGGCTTCCCTGCTGAACTCGATCGCTGCCGCGAGCCGGGCGTACCTCTCCGCCTGCCGCTGCGCGGTCAGGTCGCGCGCGATCGCCGAGACGCCGACGATCGTGTGGTCCGCGTCACGGATGGGGGTGACGGTGAGCGAGATCGGGAAAGCTGTTCCGTCCCGGCGCAGATGGAGGGTCTCAAAGTTCTCGACAGCCTCTCCGGCGTTGACGCGCGCCAGGATGGCGAGGAGCCCGGCATCCCGGTCAAAGGGGCTCAGAAGGCTGCCGGACCTCTGAACTATCTCCTCACTCCGATAGCCATAGAGCCGCTCGGCAGCCGGGTTCCAGCTGGTGATGATGCCGTCGGTCGTGCAGCCGAAGATCGCTTCGCCGCTGAACTCGACGATGGCCGCCATCCTCTCGGCGGCTGCCAGTGCCCGCCTCTGCTCGGTCACGTCGCGGGCGATCGCGGAGGCGCCGACCACGGCCCCCTGGGCGTCACGGATCGGGGCGACGGTGAGCTTGACCGGGAACGTCGTCTTGTCCTTTCGGACGCAGACCGTCTCGAAGTTCTCCACTGACCGACCCGCCTCGATATCGGACAGGACCGAGATGATCTCGCCGACGCGGTCACCGGGACTGAGCAGGTCCACGGACCTGCGCATGATCTTCTCGCGCGCGTAGCCATACATCCTTTCGGCGGCCGGGTTCCAGCTCGTGACGATGCCATCCAGCGTGCTTCCGATGATGGCATCGTCGGAGTGCTCCACGATCGCGGCGATCCGCTCGGCCGCCTCGAACGCCTCCTTCTGCCTGGTCATGTCCCGGGCGGCAGCAAACACGCCGAGGACTTCTCCGCCGACATCGCGGTAGACCGAGGCGTTGTACAGAACGTCGGTCAGGGTGCCGTCCCGGTGACGCACGGTCAGCGGGAAGTCGGTGACCGACCCTTCGTCGAACGCCCGCCGGTAACCCAGGTGGGCCTTGTCGGGGTCGGTGAAGTAGAGGGAGAAGTCGGTCCCGACCAGGGACTCGCGCGGCAGGCCGGTCAGCCGCACCGTGGCCTCGTTGAGGTCGTCGATCTTGCCCTCGGGGCTGATCGTCACCAGCGGGTCCAGGCCGGCCTCGATCAGGCTCCGCGCATACCGGGCTGCATGCTCGAGCCCGGTGATGTCACGGTGGATCGCGGAGGTACCGACGAGCACGCCATCCGCGTTGCGGATCGGCGAGATGGTGAGCGAGACCGACAAGGGGGTGCCGTCCTTGCGGACCCGGATGGTCCCGACGCGCTCGACAGGATGGCCGGACCCGATCGTGGCCCGGATCTGCTGGATCTCGCCTCTTCGATCGGGGGGAATCAGGACGTCGATGGACTGCCCGACGATCTCCTCGCTGGAGTAGCCGTACATCCTCACGGCGGCCGGGTTCCAGCTCATGATGGTGCCGTCCAGCGACCCGCTGATGATGGTGTCCTCCGAGCCCTCGACGATCGCCGCCATGCGCTCGGCCACCTCAAGTGCCTGCCGCTGTCTGGTCACGTCGTGACCTGAGGCAAAAACGCCGAGCACCTGTCCGCCGATGTCACGGTAGACCGAGGCGCTGCTGACAATCTCGGTCCGGGCGCCGTCCCTGTGACGCACGGTGAGCGGGACGTCCGCGACGGATCCCTGCTCGAACACCTGCTGGAAGAGCGCGAGGGCCCTGTCAGGCTCGGTCACGTACTGGGCGTAGTCCGACCCGATGAGCGACTCCCGGGGCACGCCCGTGATCTTGACCGTGGCCTCGTTCACGTCGGTGATCCTGCCCTCGGGGCTGATCGTCGCCATCGGGTCCATGGCCGCCTCGATCAGGCTCCGGGCGTACCGGGCCGCGTGCTCCTGCTCCGTCATATCGCGGCCGATCACCGATGCCCCCACGATCGCGCCGTGTTCGTCGCGGACGGGTGAGAAGGTGAACGAGACCGGGAATACCGTTCCGTCCTTGCGGACCCGGAGCGTCTCCACGTGCTCCACATGCTGGCCAGCCTTGATCCTGGCCACGACAGCGGCAATCTCGGCTCGTTGATCCCTGGGGATCAGGACGTCGACGGAGGTGCCGATCATCTCCTCGCTGGAATATCCGAACAGTCGCTCGGCGGCCGGGTTCCAGCTCGTGACGATGCCCTCGAGCGTCCTGCCGAGAATGGCGTCATCAGAGCTCTCGACGATCGCCGCGATGCGCTGGACGGCCTGGAACGCCTTCCGCTGCTCGGTCACGTCACGGATGATCGAGTCCACCGCCACGACGGTGCCGTCAGCGCCGTGGATCGGTGAGACGGTGAGCAGGGCAGGGAACGCCGTTCCGTCCTTCCGCAGACGGGTGGTCTCAAAGTTGACGACACTGTGGCCGCCCCTGATCCTGGTCAGAAGCTCCTTGGCCTCGTCTGTTCGGTCCTCAGGCAGAAGTACCGACATGGACACACCGACTATCTCCGCGCCTGAGTAGCCGAACAGCCGCTCGGCGGCCGGGTTCCAGCTGGTGACGATGCCCTTGAGAGTGGTGCCGACGATGGCTTCCGCGCTGAACTCGACCATGGCCGCCATGCGTTGTCCGACCTCGAAGGCCCGCCTCTGGTCGGTCACATCCCGGTGGACAGCCGAGGCGCCGACGATGGAGCCGTCCTCGTCACGGATCGGTGCGACGGTGATCGAGACGGGGACTGTCGTTCCGTCCTTACGGACGCTGTAGGTCTCAAGACGCTCGACAGCCTTTCCGTCCTTCACCCTGTCCAGGTTGTCGAAGAACTCACCGGCCCGCGCCGCCTGGGCCAGCAGGCTGCCGGACTTGCCGATGATCTCCTTGCTCGAGTAGCCGTACATCCTCTCGGCGGCCTGGTTCCAGCTGGTGATGGCTCCCTCGAGCGTGCTGCCGATGATGGCATCGCTGGAGGACTCGACGACCGAGGTGATCAGCTGGGCGTCCTGGACTGCGTGCTGCTGCTTGGCCACGTCACGCGCGGCCGTGATCACCAGGAGGACGTCCCCGGTATCGATGTGGGACAGGCTGATGTTGACCGGAAACTCGGCGCCATCCTTCGACAGCCCGATGAGCTCCAGATCGAGTCCGCTGGACCGGGTCCTGGGGTCTGCGAAGTAGGCGTCCTGATGTTCCACGTAGATCTGCCAGAGCGGTTCAGGAAGCAGCATCTCGATCGGCTGGCCGACCAGGTCGTCGCGGTCGTGGCCGAACAGTGTCTCGGTCTGCCGGTTGACGAACCGGATCACCCCCTCCTGGTCCATCCCCACCAGGGCATCAGGCACAGCCTCAAGAAGGCTCTCGAACCTCGACGTCCTGGCAGACATGGTTCTCCTAGGAGGAGCGCTCAGATGGGAGTTACCTCACAGTTCTCTTAAGAAAAACTGTACGCCGGGAACCCGCCGACACGCCGAGACGATGCGAGCCTTTTGTCGGCGGGCCTTGGGTCAGATCCGTACTGGCTCAGGTCCATTCAGCTGGGCCGCAGGTGGGGATGCTCCCCCGTCACGGCCTCGACGTCCCCGGTTGCCGTATCGAGCAGCTGGTCGGCCAGGTGCCGCAGCGCCCGGGCGACGGCGACCTCGTCCCCGATCTCGGGCACGGCCGGGTCCCGGGTGCCGCGATGGCTCTGACCCCTGGCGCTCAGGTGGGTCGGGGCCTCCGTGAGCAGGACGACATTGGCGCTGGTGTCGTCGCCGGACTCGAAGATTGACACCCGCACCTGCCATTCGCGGACGTGCGGGACGACGGGCACCGATGCGCCGGCCGGTCCGTCGGCGCTGACCAGGGGGGTCTCCGCCGGCAGTCGAACGAACTCGTGCTGGTGATCGTGCTCGGACTCGACCCGCAGGACGGATCCCGGTCCGGGGTACATGAGCCCGGTGTGCCCGTCGGACCAGCGGACGAGATACGGCGGATCACCGTCCGTGCCCCTGACCTCGAGGATCTCCCCGTCCCGGGTCGGCTCGTCCGTGTGGCTCGCCGCGAGGATGATGCGATCTCCCTGGTATGCCTTCATCGTCCGTCTCCTTTGTGTCTCGTCTGCGCAGCTTGACGTCGCAGAGTCAGGGGCGCAACCCGTGCCCGGCGGAAAAGCCGATGGTCAAGCAGACCACCACCGTGGGGGCGGGTGTCAGGGCCGAACGTCCCGTCTCGCCGGGCGGATCAGCGAGCCAGCCGCTGGCCAAAGAGGATTGACGGTGGCTGGGCGATCTGGTCCGGGGCTCAGGTTGCCGCGATCAGGTCCCGGTAGAAGCCTTGGATGTGGGCTTCTACGAGGTCAGCGGCCCGCTCTCCCTGGCCGGCCTCGATAGCGTCGAACAGCGCATGGTGGTCTGCTCGCAGATGACGCAGCATGATCGGCCAGCTGTACTCTCCGTCCTCTGGCATGGCAGCGACGGCGTCCAGGAATGGTATCCGCACCGACTCGCGGATGGCTCGAGTCACATCGGACATCAGGCGGTTGCCGCTGGCCTCGGCGATCTCCACGTGGAAGTCGATATCCAGCTGGTTGAAGGTCTCCTGGCTGATCTCTGGATCGTCCATGGCCAGGAGCACTGTCCGCATCCGCTCCAGGTTCTCAGGACGCGCGTTGTGACACGCGAGGCTCACCATGCTCTTCTCCAGCGTCACCCTGGTCTCGATGACGTCGGCAAGCGCGAACGAGCCCAGGGCGACATGCAGCCGCAGGAGTCTTGCCAGGGCGTCACTGGGCAGGCGGTCAATCGTCGTTCCCGAGCCAGGCCCCTGCCCGACCTGGGACCGCACGGCTCCCTGTGCCTCGAGAACGCGCAGGGCCTCTCGCACGGCCGGGCGGCTCACCCCCAGCAGCTCAGCGAGCTCGCGCTCCGGCGGCAACCGCTCACCGGCCCGCAGCGCGCCGCTGACGATCTGCGACTCGATGCGCTCCAGGACGAGCTCGTAGGTCCGGACGCGCGACACGGGAGCCCACTCATCTGCTCGACCACCACGACCGGGCTCAGAGGGCCCGGCGGGCTCAGAGGCAGCCAACTCCGCAAGGCCCTTGTTCCGCTTCACGACGCAAGCCCCCAAGATCTATCCGCAGCAATCTGCCCGGATGCTCGTCATTCTTCGAATTCTATAGTAAGGTGCACCCAAGCTTTGGTAAGACCATACACATGGGAGACCCAATGAGACTCGTGCTAACACCGGACTTTACCGCGCTGGGCAGCTCCCCGCGGATCTTGCCGTGAAGGTGGCCCTGTTCGTCACCTGCCTGAACGACACGATGTACCCCAAGACAGGGAAGGCAACCGTCCAGCTGTTGCGCCGCCTCGGCGTGGAAGTCGACTTCCCGAAGGCCCAGACCTGCTGCGGCCAGATGCACGTCAACTCCGGGTATGTCCCTGAGGCAGTCCCTGCCGTTCGCGCCTTTGTCGATGCCTTTGCCGGCTATGACGCTGTGGTCACCCCGTCCGGATCCTGTGCC
>JADGOD010000208.1 GCA_017883125.1 Acidimicrobiales bacterium | reverse complement strand
CGATGCTCGGCCGAGACGAGCTGTCGCTCCTTTCGGTCTTCATCTTCGTCCCGCTCGCGCTCCTGGCAACGACCCTGACGCTCCGGCGCCGCTTCGAGCTGCTGGGGATCGGTGCCCTCTGTGCGGTACTGGTCGTCGCTCCGTGGGTGGGCTTCAACCTGAGCCGCTTCGACAAGCCGGTCTTCATCAGCACGGGCCTCGGTGTGACGCTGGCGTCGGCGAACTGCGACGCCACGTACTCCGGCCCCGCGGCCGGATCATGGAGCTTCGAGTGTGCCCAGCAGGCGCCGGTCAGCAAGAACGCCGATGAGTCCGTCCAATCCGCCGAGGCACAGTCCTATGCGCTGCACTACATCAACACCCACAAGCGCGAGCTCCCCAAGGTCGAGGCCATGCGACTCGGACGGGCGTTCGGGTTCTTCCGTCCCGCCCAGCAGATCTGGGCGGATACCTACATCGAGACGCGGCCGTACCACTGGGCGATGACCGGACTCGTGATGTACTACGGCCTCCTGGTGATGTCGGTCGGCGGCACCGTGCTGCTCCGCCGGCGGCGGATCCCGACGTTCCCCTTGTGGGCCGTGGGGCTGAACGTCGTTGTCGCTGCCCTCATGACCTTCGGCAACACCCGCTATCGCACGCCGTTCGAGGTCCCACTGGTCATCATGGCGTCGGTCTTCCTCGAGTGGGCGGCTCTTCAGCTCTTCCACCGAGACAGACAACAAGAGGTGGACGACACGGCAGACCCAATGCCGCCGACGGCGTCGAACCGCGAACCGGTCAGCGTTGAGTAGGTCGCGGTGACCGACTCGGGTGCGTCGTCGATACCGAACGAGCCTGACGCGGTGAGCGCCTCGAAGCGCCGCGTCCTCATCGTCATCCCGGCCTGGAACGAACACGAGTCGGTCGGCTCGGTGATCGAGGAGATCAGGTCGGTCAACCCGGAGTGGGATCTCCTCGTCGTCGATGATGGATCGACCGATTCGACGGCCGCCGCCGCCCGCCAGGCCGGTGCAGGCGTGGTGTCGGCCCCGTTCAACCTCGGCGTCGGGGGGGCGATGCGGGTGGGCTTCCGGTACGCCCTCAACCACGGCTACGACGTGGTCGTCCAGGTCGACGCCGACGGACAGCACAACCCAGCGGAGATCGCATCGCTCCTCGCTGGCTTCGACGACAGCCCGGTCCCTCAGATGGTCATCGGTGCCCGGTTCGCCGGCTCGGGTGACTATGACGTGCAGCGGGCCCGCCGAGTGGCCATGCGCCTCCTGGCGGCATCCCTCTCCCGGATGGCCGGGGAGAAGCTCACGGACGTCACGTCGGGCTTCCGAGCCCACAACCGACAGGCGATCGCCATCTTCGCGAGGTTCTATCCGACGGACTACCTGGCCGACACCGTCGAGTCACTGGCGATCCTGGCTCGCTCGGGCGGTCGAGTCACCCAGCGCCCCGCAGTGATGCGCCAGCGCCTGGCCGGCAGGCCCAGCCAATCGAAGTGGAAGGCGTCGGTCTACCTCGCCCGGATCGTTCTGGTCTTAGGCTTGACCCTGATCCGTCGACCACCCCACGTCTCCTAATGGCAGAGACTCACCACCGAGAGGAGGAGCGATGACCGGCGTCCACATCATCGCCCTTGTCAGTGCGCTGGTCACCATCACCGTGATCGTCGAGCTGATCAGACGTCGCTACATCCACGAACGCTTCGCCGTGATCTGGCTCCTCGTCGCCCTCGTGATCGCGTTCTTCGCCATCTTCCCGACGATCTTCAACTCGCTGGCCCACTCGCTCGGGGTGAAGGACCCGCCGAGCCTCCTCTCGGTCCTTGGCGTGCTCTTCCTGCTCCTGGTCTGCGTCAGGCTCAGCTGGGAGGTCGGTCGCCTCCAAGAGCGCACCGAGGTGCTGGCCGAGGAGGTCGCCCTCCTTCGCAAGGAGTTCGAGGACGCCGCCGAAGGGGCCCCAACGAGGGACTAGGCCTTCGGGATCCCGCCCCGGAGCGTCGCTCGTCACGATGCCTGACGCTCTGAGCCCTGCGGTCCGCAGAGCTCTCGGGGGAAAGCAACGGCCCCTCGAGCGGGCTCAGGGCTTGGAGGAGATCCGAGCTTGGAGCTCGGTGATCCGCTCGGCGAACTCCGGCTGGCTCTTCGACCAGAGCTGGGCCTCGAGCTCGACGGCGACCGCCTCATCGTGATCGTCCATCGCCGAGACCTCACGCATGGTCGACTTGGTCCGCACGAGGAGCCCACGAGGCGTCCGAGCCGCACCGACGCCGAACGCGCGCGCCTCGTCCAACAGGGACTCGTCGGCCACGCACTTCCACGCCAGTCCGATGCGCTCGGACTCAGGGCCAGAGACGACCTGGCTCGCCAGCACCATGGCCGCCGCCGCCTGGTGACCGACAGCGTGCTGCAGCATCCAGGTGTGGCCTCCGCCGGGGTGGAGTCCGATTGAGAGGAAGCGGCAGTCGAAGCGGGATGACTCAGCGGCCACCCGGATGTCCGCCGCAAGCGCGAGGTTCATCCCAGCCCCGACAGCCGGGCCGTTGACGGCGGCGATGGTCAGCAGCGAGGAGCGGGCGACACGCAGGAACGCGCCGTAGATCCGGAGAAGCCCCTCGCGGTCCTGGGATCCGAGCTTCGAGACGTCGGCCCCGGCACAGAAGGCCCGCCCGTTTCCGGTGATGATGATGGCGTTGATGTCGTCGTCCTGCTCGGCCGTCTCGATCTCGGCGTAGAGGCCATCGACCATCTCGGGGGAAAGCAGGTTGCGCCGATCGGGGTCGTTCAACGTGATCGTGACGAACCCCTCTCCCTTTTCGACCTCGAGAACGCTCATCGATGCTCCATTCGTGATGTGGTGGACGTCGGCTCAGCATCCCCGGCTCGTCGTGGGCCTCCGCGGTGGGCGAACGGCCGGGAACCGGTTGCTGAGCTCTCTTATCGAGCGAAGTTACTCGATCGCACTCGATCGGAAAGGGGGTTGCCGCAACGGGCGTCGGTGGCGCGGGTCCGCCTTCCGTGGGGGGATCGCGGCGATAGGTACTATCTGTCCCGTGGCTATCCAATTCGTTGCGACAGAACTGACCGATGATGAGCGAGCGCTCCAGCAAGAAGTCCGAGCGTTTTGCGAGTCCCATCTCGAGGATGGATCGTTCGAGCCCGGCCTCGGCATGATGGTGGCCAGGTCCAAGGAGCTCTCGCTCGAGCTCGGGCGTCGGGGTTGGCTGGGCATGGCTCTCCCCACCGAGTACGGGGGAGGCGACCGCAGCGTCGTCGAGCGTCTCGTCGTCGTCGAGGAGCTCCTCCGCCGAGGCGCTCATCTCGAGCAGCACTGGACCGCAGACCGCCAGAGCGGACCGGTGATCAACCGGTTCGGGACCGAGGAGCAGAAGCGCCGCTTCCTCCCACCGATCTGCCGCGGCGAGCTCTGCTTCTGCATCGGCATGAGCGAGCCGGACTCCGGCAGCGACCTCGCATCGGTCAAGACCCGAGCCACCAAGGTCGACGGTGGCTGGACGCTCTCGGGGACGAAGATCTGGACCTCGAACGCGCACATCGCCGACTACATGATCGTTCTCTGCCGTACCGGGGAGTCCGACGACGCGCACAAGGGCTTGAGCCAGTTCATCCTCGACATGCACAGCGAGGGCGTGACGGTCAACCCGATCACCTTCCTCGACGGCACCGCAGAGTTCGCCGAGGTTGTCTTCGATGACGTGTTCATACCCGAGGACCTCTTGCTCGGGGAAGAGGGCGACGGCTGGCATCAGTGCACCTCGGAGCTGAGCTTCGAGCGGGCGGGGCCGGAGCGATGGATCTCGCCGTTCTTGCTCGTCGAGTTGTTCCTCCGCGAGTACGGCTCCTCCCTGAACCCGGAGGCCCGCAGCTTCCTCGGCAGCTCGGTGAGTCGGTGGTGGGGGATCCGTCAGGTGTCCCTCTCCGTGGCGCGAATGATCGACGAGGGGCTTGCCCCCTCCGTCCAGTCGGCGATCGGCAAGGACCTCGGGACCGAGTTCGAGCAGACGGTGGTCGCAGGCCTCCAGCAGCTGGTCGACCTTGAGCCCTCACTCAGCTCCGATCGGCTCTTCCACCGGCTCTTGGCGCGGGCGATCCTGATCTCGCCGTCATGGACGATCCGGGGCGGGACCAACGAGATCCTGAGGGGCATCATCAGAAAGGGACTCGCATGATCGACTCTCTCGTCACGGAGACCGCGGACAGGGCGCTCAGAGCCGTCGCCACGTTCGACGCCGTCCAGTCGGCCGAGGAGCGGCGTTGGTCCCCGGAGATCTGGGATGCCGTCGCCTCGATAGGACTGCCGTGGATCTCGGTGCCCGAGGGCGCCGGTGGTGTGGGAGGGACCATCTCGGAAGCTGTCGCCGTCCTCGTCGTGGCTGGCCGGCACGCCGCCCCGATCCCCCTCGCAGAGACCGGCCTCCTGGCCGGTTGGCTGGCGTCCTCTGCCGGCCTGTCGGTGGTCGAAGGTCCGATGACGGTGGTGCCAGGACGCGGCGACGATGATCTGCGGATCGTCGACGGCCGGCTGTCGGGAACGGCCCACCGAGTCCCATGGGCGGCGTCTGCGGAGCAGATCGTGGCCCTCGTCGATGGTCACGTGGTTGTCGTCTCACCCTCGGCTGGGGTGATCACTGAGGCGTCGAACCTCGCCGGCGAGCCACGTGACTCCGTGACGTTCGAAGCAGCGCCCATCGTGAACATGGTTCCTGCTCCCGACGGGGTGGATGCCGATGCCCTCCGTTTCCGGGGGGCGTTGAGCCGTGCCGCACTGATGGCTGGCGCACTCGGCGCCATGACGGAGCTCACGGTCGAGTACACCTCGCAGCGCCGCCAGTTCGGCAAGCCGATCGGATCGTTTCAGGCTGTCCAGGCGTTGATCGTCAAGTGCGCCGAGGAGGCGGCCCTCGTGGATCTGGCTGTCCAGGTGGCTGCCCGAGAGGCCGATCGGGGAGAGGCTCGCTTCGAGATCGCCTCGGCCAAGCTCCTCGCCGACGAGGCGGCCCGAGTGGCAACTCGCGCTGCGCATCAGGCACACGGAGCCATGGGCATGACCCAGGAGTACACGCTTCACCACCTGAGCCGCCGGCTCTGGTCCTGGCGAGCCGAGTTCGGCGACGCCGTCTGGCCTCAGCGTGTCGGAGACGCGGCCGTCGAGCTGGGCGCTGATCGGCTCTACCGAGCGATCGCCGAAGGCTCGGCGTCGGGCATCGCCCTCTAGTCGAGACGGGTCAGCGCCGAGAGTCGCTCGTCTCTTGCTGGAGCGCCTTGGATATCCCCCGGGTTGTCCTGTTCTACAGTCACCCCGACGGGCGATAGTCGTCGAACGTCGAATTACAGAGGAGAGAGCCCATGAGAGAGGTCGTCATCGTCGATGCCGTGCGGTCAGCGGTCGGGAAGCGCAACGGGTCGCTCCGGTCCATGTGCTCGACCGATCTCCTCGGCGACGTGCTGGTCGGGCTCCTCGAGCGGAACCACGTCGCCGGAGATGTGGTCGATCAGGTGATCGGCGGCTGCGTCAACCAGCTCGGTATGCAGTCGTCGAACGTCATCCGCAACGCGTGGCTCGGCGCCGGGCTCCCGCTCAAGGTCCCGGCCGTGACGGTGAACACGCAGTGCGGATCCGCTCAAGAGGCCACGACGCTGGCGCACGCCCTGATCGGCTCGGGGCAGGCAGACGTGGTCGTGGCCTGCGGGGTCGAGTCCATGACCCAGATCCCGCTGGGCTCGAACGTTCCGACCGTCCCTGACTACGGCTCGCCCCGCGGTGGTCGCTACCCCGAGTACTTCGACCCGACCTCGCAGTTCGAGGGAGCAGAGCGCATCGCCGAGCGATGGGGGATCACTCGGGAGGACCTCGAGGAGTTCGGCAAGCGCTCGCAGGATCTGGCGGCACAGGCCTGGGCGCAGGACCGCTTCGCAACCCAGATCATCCCCGTCGAGGCACCGCAGACCGACGATGCGGGCGAGATCATCGGCTCGGTGACCTTCTCACGGGACGAGGGGCTGAGGGAGACGACCCTCGAGGCGCTCGCCGGCCTGAAGACGAACCTCCGTGATCGCGATCCCAGCTTCCATACCGCGGGGACCTCGTCGCAGGTGTCGGACGGTGCGAGCGCTGCCCTCATCATGTCGGCCGAGCGCGCCGAAGCTCTGGGGCTCACCCCTCGGGCCAGGATCGTCGAATCGGCCTTGGTCGGTAGCGATCCTGAGCTCATGCTCACCGGGCCGATCCCGGCCACCCGTCAACTCCTCGAGCGGGCACAGCTCTCGCTCGACGAGATCGACGTGTTCGAGGTCAACGAGGCCTTCGGGGCGGTCGTGCTGGCCTGGCAGCGAGAACTGGGCGTCGACATGGACAAGGTGAACGTGAACGGCGGCGCCATCGCCCTGGGTCATCCCCTCGGGGCGACAGGGACGATCCTGCTGGCCAAGGCGCTCAACGAGCTCGAGCGCCGGGGCGGACGCTACGGGTTGGTGACGATGTGCTGCGGCGGTGGGTTGGGCACCGGAACGTTGATCGAGTGCCTCGACGCCCCCTGAGCGGCTGCCGGAGGGGCTGAGGTCGGAGGCCGCCGGAGATCAGTTAGGGTGCCGGTCGTGCGAATTGGTGCCCACGTCCGAGCAGCTGGAGGCATCGTCCTCGCCCTCGAGAGAGGCGATGAGATCGGCGCGGAGGCCATCCAGGTCTTCACGCAGAGCCCACGGATGTGGAAGCCCTCGCAGTACTCCGACGAGGTCCTCGCCTCCTACCGCGCTGCGCAGACGGCTCATCCTCGAGTGACCGCCACGTACTGCCACGCCACCTACCTGATCAACCTGGCCAGCTCGGACCCTGCCCTCTACGAGAAGAGCTCCGACTGCCTCCTCGCCAATCTGGCGGTCGCACGGGGGATGGGCTCCTCGGGCCTCGTCCTCCACGTGGGAAGTCACAAGGGGTCGGGCCTCGCTGACGCGCTTCCCCAGATCACCGATGCCCTCGAGCGGGCCCTCGAGGAGGCACCCACCGTCGAGGGTGAAGCTCCGTGCCCTATCCTGCTCGAGAACGCCGCAGGTGCAGGGGGAACCGTGGGCCGCAGCTTCGAGGAGCTCGGGAAGATCATCGACGCCACCGGAGGTCGGGGGGATCTCGGAGTGTGCCTCGATACCCAGCACCTCTGGGCGTCGGGGGTGGCGTTCGCCACCGTCGAGGACGCCAATGACACCATCGCAGCTCTCGACGATGCCGTGGGGATCTCCCGGCTCGGCTGCCTGCACCTCAACGACTCGAAGGTGGAGTTCGGTGCCAACAAGGACCGCCACGAGAACATCGGCGACGGGACGATCGGCGAAGGGGGCCTGGCCGCCCTGCTCGGCCACCCGGCCCTCGAGAGCTTGGTCGCCATCCTCGAGGTCCCTGGCACCGGTGACGGTCCCCGGGACGTCGATGTCGCCGCAGCGAGACGAGCCCTTGACGCCGGAAGGGCCTTGAGGGCGGCGTAGCTCGAGAGTGCTTTTGCGCTCCGGGGAGCGCGGCGTCAATGCTTGAGGAAGAACCAAGAGAAGAGGGAGCTCCACGTGGGCGTTCGTATCGAGTCCGACAGCATGGGGGACATTGAGGTCCCCGACGACCGCTACTGGGGAGCGCAGACCGCCCGGTCGCTGCACCACTTCGAGATCGGCGCCGACACCATGCCGGCGTCGCTGATCCACGCCTTCGGGATCCTCAAGCAGGCCTCGGCCCAGGTCAACCGGGATCTCGGCAAGCTCGACGCGGAGCGGGCGGCGCTGATCATCGACGCCGCAGCCGAGGTGGGCGGCGGACGCCTCGATGACGAGTTCCCGCTCAGGATCTGGCAGACCGGAAGCGGGACCCAGACCAACATGAACGTCAACGAGGTCATCTCCAACCGGGCCATCGAGATGGCCGGGGGCGTCCGGGGATCCAAGGACCCGGTGCACCCCAACGACCACGTGAACATGTCCCAGTCGTCGAACGACACGTTCCCGACGGCGATGCACATCGCTGCCGCCCGCCAGATGACCGAGCGCCTCACCCCCTCGGTCAGGGCGCTGCGTGATTCGCTCGATGCCAAGGCGAAGGAGTATGAGGGGATCACCAAGATCGGCCGGACCCACCTCATGGACGCCGTCCCCCTGACGCTGGGCCAGGAGTTCAGCGGCTACGTCGCCCAGCTCGACGCCGACCTCGGCCGGCTCGAGATGGTCCTGCCTGACCTCTACGAGCTCGCCGCCGGCGGCACCGCGGTGGGCACGGGTCTCAACACCCATCCCGAGTTCGGCGAGCGGGTCGCCCAGGTGATCGCCGAGCTGACCGGCCTGCCCTTCGTGACGGCTCCGAACAAGTTCGCCGCCCTCGCCGGCCACGACGCCCTGGTCTTCGCCTCAGGCGCGCTCAAGACCCTGGCGGTGTCACTGACCAAGATCGCAGACGACCTGCGGTGGCTCGGCTCGGGCCCGCGCAGCGGCCTCGGAGAGCTCCGGCTCCCCGAGAACGAGCCTGGCAGCTCGATCATGCCGGGCAAGGTCAACCCGACGCAGTCCGAGGCGATGATCATGGTCTGCATCCAGGTGATGGGGAACGACGTAGCGATCGGGATCGCGGGCAGCCGCGGGAACCTCGAGCTCAACGTGTGCAAGCCCGTGATGATCCACAACTTCCTCCACTCGGTCACGCTCCTCAGCGATGCCTGCGCCCGGTTCAAGGAGTTCTGCGTCGACGGCCTCGAGCCCGACCTCAACCAGATCCGCCGCCACCTCGAGAACTCGCTCATGCTCGTCACCGCGCTCAATCCGCACATCGGCTACGACAAGTCGGCCGAGGTGGCGAAGAAGGCCCACAAGGAGGGATCCACGCTGCGCGAGTCAGCGGTCGCGCTCGGCTACCTCACCGGTGAGGAGTTCGACATGGCGGTCCGGCCCGAGGAGATGACGCACCCGTGAAGCCCCCGGAGCCGCTGACGGACGCAGAGGTCGACGCGGCGCTGGTGGGCTCGTCGTGGGAGCGGGTCGAGGACGTCATCACCCTGGAGCGGAGCTTCGGCTCGTTTGCCGAGGCGCTCGGCTTCGTCGTCTCGGTCGGAGCGATCGCCGAGGCGCAGGACCACCACCCAGAGATCTCGCTCTCATGGGTCACGGTGCACCTCGAGGTGAGCACCCATCAGATCAGCGGGCTCTCGGTGCGCGACATCGAGCTCGCTCGGCGAATCGACCAGCTTCGCTGAGCAGTCTCCCGGCTGGGATCAGGACTCGTCGAGGAGCCCGGCTCGGAGGGAGTCGACCGTCTCGTGGGTGATCCCGATCGAGGCGGCGTAGGCGTCGATCGATCCCCACCGCTCGTCGATGATGGCGAGCAGACGCTCCATGTTGTGTGGAGCAGCCGAGAGGATCGCGGCGTCCTCCTTGAACCGATCGGCGATCTCGGGCTGACGCTCGATGAGTCGCTCCCTGAGGGCCATCATCGCCCGAGCGGTCAGCGCGTAGTCCTCCACGATCGTTGATTCGTCCACACCGAGGAGGCCGAGCAGCAGGGCCGCCAAGACGCCGGTGCGGTCCTTGCCCGCCGCGCAGTGGAAGATCACCGGGTGGTT
>JADGOD010000207.1 GCA_017883125.1 Acidimicrobiales bacterium | reverse complement strand
GCGATGTAGGGGTTGGCGTAGCGCTCGGTGTACTCCTCGATAAGCTCCGCACGTCGCTCCACGGGGTTCTCCGCCCCAGCGAGCTCGGTGCGGTAGACGATCTCGACGGCACCTTGTGAGCCCATAACGGCCAGCTCGGCGGTCGGCCAGGCGAACGCCAGGTCCGCGCCGATCGACTTCGAGCTCATCACGACGTACGCGCCGCCGTACGCCTTGCGGGTGATGATCTGGATGAGCGGCACGGTCGACTCGCAGTAGGCGTAGAGAAGCTTGGCACCGTGGCGGATGATCCCGTCGAACTCCTGGTCGGTTCCGGGTAGGAACCCAGGCACGTCGACGAAGGTGATGATCGGGACGTTGAAGGCGTCGCACAGACGCACGAACCGTGCCGCCTTCTCGGAGGCCTCGATGTCCAGCACCCCGGCCAGGATCATCGGCTGGTTGCCCACGATGCCCACCGGACGGCCATCGAGCCGCGAGAAGCCGATGGTGATCGACGGGGCGAAGAGCGGCTGGACCTCGAAGAACTCCCCGTCGTCGACCACCTCGCCGATCACGGCCCGCATGTCGTAGGCCTGGTTGGCGGTGGCCGGCATGATCTTGTAGAGCTCGGGGCAGAGCCGCTCGGGGTCGTCTTCGACCTCGCTGCGTGGCGCCTCTTCCATGTTGTTCGAGGGCAGGAAGCTCAGCAGGTAGCGCACGTCATCGAGACACGACTTCTCGTCGGGAGCGACGAAGTGGCAGACACCGGACCTCGTGGCGTGGCTCATCGCCCCGCCGAGCTCCTCCAAGGTGACCTCCTCACCGGTGACGGTCTTGACCACGTCGGGACCGGTGATGAACATGTGGCTCGTCTCGTTCACCATGAAGATGAAGTCGGTGAGCGCCGGGGAGTAGACCGCTCCTCCGGCACAAGGTCCCATGATCACGGAGATCTGGGGGATCACGCCGGACGAGGCGGCGTTCCGGCGGAAGATGCCACCGTAGGAGTCCAGTGCCACGACGCCTTCTTGGATCCGGGCGCCCGCTCCGTCGTTGAGCCCGATCATCGGGACGCCGAGCGAGAGCGCCAGGTCCATGACCTTGTGGGTCTTCTCGGCGAAGACCTCACCGAGCGCTCCGCCGAACACGGTGAAGTCCTGGCTGAAGACGCAGACCTTCCGGCCGTCGATCGTCCCGAACCCGGTGATCACACCGTCGGTGTAGGGACGGTTCTCCTCGATGCCCATGCCGTGCGCGCGGTGGCGAGCCAGCATGTCGAGCTCCACGAACGAGCCTTCGTCGAGCAGATACTCGATCCGCTCACGCGCCGTCATCTTGCCTTGGTCGTGCTGCCGCTTGACCGACCTCTCGCTTCCGGCGTGGCGAGCCGCCTCGCGGCGGGACTCAAGATCGGCGAGCTTCTCGGTCATCGGGTGATCCATAGGGGACGAGGCTACCCGAGCGACGCGCACCACTCATGAGCCCAGACGTTTGCCGATCGGTCATATTCCGTTACCAGCGGGACATCAGTGAGAATGAGGAAACCAGGGGTGATGCCGGTGTCGTGGTCCCCCGGGTCGGCACACCGAAGCGCAGGCAGGCCTCGGAGCAACCTCGCGGCGCGTCCTTACCGCCGCACGGCCCGTTCGTTCGATCCGCCCAGGGGCGGCGTGCGGAGCGACGCCCCGCACGCCGCGTCGGGGAGCTACTCCTCGACGAGCTCGATGAGCGTGCCGAAGGCCGTCTTGGGGTGGATGAAGGCCACGGTCGTCCCGCGTGACCCGGGCCGAGGGGCGTCATCGATCGTGCGGCCCCCGGCTGCCTTGACGGCCTCGAGCGCTATCCCGCAGTCGGCCACGCGGTAGCCGACGTGGTGGATCCCCTCGCCCTTGGTCGATAGGTACTTCGCCACCGTGGACGTGTCCCGGGTAGGGGTGAGCAGCTGAATGTAGGAGTCGGCCACCTTGAGCAGGGCCTCTTCGACGCCGTCGATCTCGATGAACTCACGGTGCGCGACCGTGGCGCCAAAGGTCGTCTCGTAGAAGGCGATGGCCGCCTCGAGGTCGTTCACAGCGATCGCCACGTGGTCGATCTCGGTCAGCAGCAGCTCAGGCATTGAACGAGTCCTTCTTCGCTAGGCCCCGTGTCGTCTGAAGATCGTGAGGCGGTCCTCTCCCACTTTCTCACGAAGGGCGGGGTCGTCGATCCCAAGACCCTCGGAGGGCGCGGCGCACAGGACGCCGATCTTGCCTTCGTGCAGGTTCCGGTGCACCGTGTAGGCGGCCTCTCCGACCTCGTCGAGCCGATAGACAGCCGAGAGCGGCGGGAGGATCTTGCCCTCACAGATGAGCTGGTTGGCGTGCCACGCCTCCCGGTAGTTGGCGAAGTGCGAGCCCTTGATGGTCTTGAGCTTCATCCACAGGTGGCGGTTGTCGTACTCGATCTTGTATCCCGAGGTGGCCGCGCACGTCACGATCGTCCCGCCCCGCTTGGCCACGAAGACGCTGGCGCCCATCGTCTGGCGGCCGGGGTGCTCGAAGACGATGTCGGGATCGTCGCCGACGAGACCTCGGATGTCCTTACCCAGCCGTCGCCACTCGCTCTCATCCTGGGTGTGCTCGTCCGACCAGAAGCGGTAGCCGGCGGCCTTTCGATCGATCACGGCGTCAACTCCGAGCTCGTTCAAGATGCCGACCTTCGACGCCGAGGAGACCACGCCGACCGGCGTGCCGCCACCGTTGAGCACGTACTGCACGGCAAAGGCGCCGAGGCCGCCGGTGGCTCCCCAGACCAGGACCTTGTCGCCCTGGGTCATGCGCGCCCCGTTGCCCGAGACCAGCATCCGGTACGAGGTCGAGTTGCACAGCGCGTTGACGGCCGACTCCTCCCAGCTCAGGTGGGTCGGCTTGGGCATCAGCTGGTTGGCCTTCACGACTGCTATCTCGGCGAGGCCGCCGAAGTTCGTCTCGAATCCCCAGATCCGTTGGTTCGTCGCCAGCATCGAGTCGTCGTGCGCGCTCGGATCCTGGTCGTCGACGTAGTTGCAGTGCATGGTGACCTTGTCGCCGGGCCGCCACGACCGGACCGCCGAACCGGTCTTCAGGACGATCCCTGCGCCGTCGGAGCCCACGACGTGCTCGTCACGGGCGTGACGCGCCCCCCAGACCGACTCCTTGCCCAGCCGGTCGAGGAACCCGAACGTGGGGAGCGGCTCGAAGATCGAGGTCCACACGGTGTTGAAGTTGATGGACGAGGCCATGATCAACACGTACGCCTCGTCGGGGGCGAGCTCCGGGAGAGCCACGTCGCCCACGTGCAGTGATGTGCGCGGATCCTTGTCCTCGCTGGCCATCCCATCGAACATCTCGATGTCCTGACGACGGACGAAGGCGGCCCGATAGGACTCCGGCATCGGGAGCGAGCTGAGATCCTCTCCCGTCGCTCCCTCGATCGCTGCTCTGGTGATTTCGCTCATAGCCCGAGACCCTACCTCCGAGAGGCCCGCTTGGTTACCTGTTGGTCACCTGATCGCCGGCTGCTCAGGAGGAGCGGAGCAGCAGGCAGCTCCCGGGAGTGCCCCCACCGGTCGAGACCACGACGACGTCGGCTCCGGTCACCTGACGCTCGCCGGCTGAGCCGCGCAGCTGGGCCATCGCTTCAGCCACGAAGCCGAAGCCGTGGGTGCGGCCCGCCGAGAGCTGGCCACCGTGCGGGTTCAGCGGCAGCTCGCCGCTGAGGGCGATCCGGGTCCCGTCACCGATGAAGTCCGTGGCCTCGCCGATCCCGCAGAACCCGAGGGCCTCCATCCAGGTCAGGCAGTTGAAGGTGAACCCGTCGTAGAGCAGGGCCACGTCGACGTCGGCCTGGCTGAGCGAGGTGCGCGTCCAGAGGTGCGCGGCGGGCCCCATCGCCTGGGGCTCGTGGCTGAGCGTCCCCTGATCCCACGAGACGCGCTCGAGGATCTGGGTCCCCACCGCCTCGACGCGCACCGGCCGGACCCGCAGGTCACCGGCGGTGTCCGCGGCAGAGACGATGACCGCGATCGCTCCGTCGCACGGGACGTCGCAGTCGTAGAGGCCGAAGGGGGTCGAGATCATCCGAGCTCCGAAGTAGTCCTCCATCGTCATCGGGTCGCGGTAGATGGCGTCGGGGTTGAGCCCCGCGTTGGCCCGCGCGTTGACCGCGATGCGTCCAAGCACCTCGCGGTCCGCTCCGAAGCGGGCGAAGTAGTTCGAGGCGAACATGCCGATGTGGTTGGCGGCCGACATCGCTCCGAAGGGGGCCCGATACGACGAGTAGATCCCGTCGACTCGGCCGTCGCCGACATGAGCCCGAGCGTCCAGAGCAGCGGAGGTTGCCTCCCACACCGTCCGGTAGCAGAGCACGTGACGGCACAAGCCGGCCGAGACAGCCAGCATCGCGGCGATGATCGCCCCGGCTTGGCCCGGCGTCTCGGGAGCTCCGTTGATCCACGTGGGATTCAGCCGCAGCGCCTCCTCGACGGGGGTGGTCCCCCCTTCGGAGTGCCCGGTCGCGTACCCGCCCTCGCCGGGATAGGTGGACAGCCCGTCGATGTCATCGAAGCTCAGGCCGGCATCTTCGACTGCCCGCTGACACGCTTCGATCGTCAGGGAGAGCGGATCGACCATGAGCCGGCGTCCGATCCGGGAGGCACCGACGCCGGAGAGGACGACGTCGTCTTCGAACTTCTTTGTCGTCCGCATTGGGCGGACCTTCGGACGGACGTCCTGCTCGGGGACGACCTCCACCGGGCCCTCGCCGGGGATCGGCTCGAAGAGCGGGAGCCAGACGTCATCGTGCTGCTCGAAGATCACCCTCACCCTGGAGCCGATCACGACCTCGGTGGGGTCATCCACCACGATGTTCGTCGTGAGCCGGATGCGCGGGTCCTCGTCGAGGCCGACGATGGCGATGACGTAGGGGGGCTCCATGTCGGGGAGCCATCGATGGTGGTTGACGGTCACACCGAGGACGGTGGCCCGGCCAGAGACCTCGGCCAGACCGTGCTCCGTCGAACGGCACTCAGCACAGATCGGACCGGGTGGATGGCGGAGCGCGCCGCACGTCGTGCACCGTTGTATCCGGAGGATGCCGTCGGCACCCGAGGTCCAGAAGAACCCGCTCTCTGGAGTCAGCCGAGGAAGAGGGCCGGGCACGGCGACTCAGCCCCCCGACCGAAGGGGCCGCTTGCGGAAGTCCCACGAAACGATCTTGTCGGGTACCACTCGCAGCCACGCATGACGGCCGTCAGAGTAGAAGGTGCCGCCGGCGTACTTGTCACCGAAGAGCTGCTCGGGGAGCGCCACCGTGGGATCGGGCGCGGGGGTCCGCGGAACCTCGCCGACGACCTCGACCGAACCGGTCATCTCGACGCCACGCAGCTCAGAGAAGTCGTTGCCGGCGTCGACGACGATCGACACCCTTGCATTTCGCGCAAGGTTCACCCAGCGCTGGCTCTTGACGATGGAGTTCAGCCAGAGCGCCTCTCCGTCCCAGACGAACCAGAGGGGAGAGACATGCGGGGATCCGTCGACGTCCACGCTTCCCACCCGACACATGCGCTCCTCGGCCAGGAAGCCGTCGCGCTCCTCGGCGCTCATGGCGATCGAGCGCCCCTTGCGCTGCTCTCTCATCTCGTCTCCCCCTGGCGGCTCTTGCGCCGATCTCCATCGAACGCCATGGCGTCACCCCACCTCGCGGCATGACCCTAGAGAATGTAGACCTGGGTGCTCAGCCTCGCGGCGGCGCTGCTGGCGACGCGACCAGGGGACCCCGGCTCTCTTCATCCTCCGAGGTGGCGGAGGACGACCCAGGTGTAGGCCTGGACCCCCCCCGACGGGGTCCGGTGCTCGCCATGTTCAAAGTGCTCAAGGGTGAAGCTCGGGCCGAACTCCCTCACCAGCGAGTCGGGGCTGTAGCGGACGACGGGGAGCCCCGAGCAGGACTCGGGTCCCTCGAGAGCGAACGTGCCGATCACGGCGATGCCTCCGACGTCGAGAGCCGACCGTGCCCTGGAGAGATACGCAGCCCGGTCTTGCTCGTCGACCAGGAAGTGGAACACCGCCCGGTCGTGCCAGACCCCATAGGTGCGCGACGGGTCCCACCCGCAGATGTCGGCGACCTCGAATCTCACCGCCACCCCCCGACCCTCGAGTCGGCGGCGAGCTATCTCGAGGGCCTTCGACGAGATGTCGAGGAGCGTGATGTCGTCGAAGCCGTCGTCGAGAAGTCGGTCGACCAGCGTCGAGGCACCCGCTCCGACATCGAGCACCGACTCGCTGGCCGACGACCAGGCCTCGATCAGCCTCGCCGAGACGACGGCTTCTGCCTGATACCACCCGAGGCTCTCGGTCTCCCTGGTTTCGTAGACGGTGTCCCAGAACCCTCGATCACCCATCTCGCGACACTAGATCCATCCCTCCCGCGAGGGGCCGGCGGCGCCAGAGTCACCCCCTCCTCCCCTGCAAAGTGAACTTCAGGTAAACTACAGGTGAACAAAGAGTGATTCAGGAGGACAGATGACTACAGAACTCAGAGCACAGGGCTGGTGCTCGGATCCATTCAGGCGGCATGATGCGCGGTGGATCTCCGACGGCGCGTGCACCGCACTCGTCCGCAGCCAGGGCGTCGAGTCCTTCGATGAGGTCCCCGTGGGGACCCCTCCATTCGATGCCGTGCCGATCGTTTGGGGGCTGGCCGCCGCTGACGGGGTCGACCTGCTCCGTTCTGATCGAACCCGTGCGAGCCACCATGAGGGTATGTCCAGGGCTGCCTCGAGGATCTTGACCCGAAGCCACGGCTGACACAGCCTGCGTCACTCGTGAGTACCATCTAGAACGTTCGTTGCGCGCCATCTCTGGCGCGCCACGGTTAAGTTCATTAGGTCATCAACATCGCCGGTCGTCCGGCGTTCGAGGGAGGATCCCATGGCTGGGACGGTCATCGTTTCTGGAGCACGCACCCCTATCGGCAAGCTCTCCGGAGCTCTGGGTTCGAAGGCGGCGACCGACCTCGGTGGCGTCGCCATCGCCGGAGCTCTCGCCCGAGCCGGGCTGAGCGGAGAACAGGTCGACTATGTCTTCATGGGCCAGGTCATCTTGGCCGGCGCTGGGCAGCTGACCGCCCGGCAGGCGGCGGTCGCCGGGGGCATCCCCCTGTCCGTTCCCTCGACCACGGTCAACAAGGTCTGCCTCTCCAGCCTCAACGCCATCTACCTGGCCGACCAGATGATCAACAACGGCGATGCCGAGATCGTGGTCGCCGGCGGCATGGAGTCGATGACCCAAGCGCCGTACTTCCTCGCCGGAGCCCGTTCGGGCTTGCGCATCGGGGACGCCACGCTCGTCGACTCGATGATGTACGACGGGCTCACCTGCTCGATCGAGCACCACGCCATGGGTGAGAGCACCGAGTTCTACAACCAGCGGGACGCCAAGATCTCCCGTGAGCGCCAGGACGAGTTCTCCGCGACCAGCCACCAGCGTGCCGCGGCGGCCATCGCCAGCGGCGTGATGGCCGAGGAGATCGTCCCGGTCGAGATCCCCCAGCGCAAGGGTGACCCGACCCTCGTGTCGACCGACGAGGGTGTGCGCGCCGAGACCACGGCCGAGTCCCTCGGCACGCTCCGGGCGGCCTTCGCCAAGGATGGGACGCTCACCGCTGGGAACGCCTCGCAGATCTCTGACGGTGGTGCTGCGGTCGTGATGATGTCGAAGGCCAAGGCCGCGGAGCTGGGGCTCACCCCGCTCGGCGAGCTCGTCTCGTACGGCCAGGTCGCAGGGCCCGACACCTCGCTGCTCCACCAGCCCTCGAACGCCATCATGAAGGCAGCGGCCTCCGCCGGGATCAGCATCTCGTCCATCGACATCTTCGAGATCAACGAGGCCTTCGCCGCGGTAAGCATCGCCGCGGCCGACCACCTCGGCATCAGCCAGGACATCGTCAACGTCAACGGCGGGGCGATCGCTCTCGGCCACCCCGTCGGGATGTCGGGCGCCCGATTGGCGCTGACCTCTCTCCTCGAGCTGCGCCGCCGCAGCGGCGGCACCGCTGCAGTCGCCCTCTGTGGCGGTGGCGGTCAGGGAGATGCTGCGATCTTCCGCTCGCTGAGCTAGCGAGGCGGCTGCTCAGCACAGCAGCTCGAGCACCCCTTGGCTCCATGCGGCCTCGGCCCAGGCCCTGATGGGCAGGATGATCACCGAGAGCGTGCCCGGCGGGTACTTGGCGGTCGCCGGATGCGGTCCGACCAGCGCCTCCTCGTCGACCAAGTCAAGGCTCAGGCAGTGGACCGTCGGATTGTGCCCGACGACTCCGACGACGTCGATCTCATCGGGCAGCTCGCGCACGATCTCGAGGACGTCGTCGGGCGTGGCGTGGTAGAGCCGCCGATCGACCGCGAGCGCCGGTGGGGGATCGAGCGAGCCGAACGCTCCCTCTGCGGTCGCCGTGGTCCGGGCAGCCGGAGAGCTGAGCACGTAGCTCGGAGGCGGCGACCCGATCTCCCCCGCTGCGATCGCCGCACCGAGGGCCCGGGCGGCGGCGAGGCCGCGGGCTGTCAGCCGGCGGTCTCGATCGCGCCCCCCGGCCGGAGGGTTGTCTACGGCCTCAAAGTGGCGGAGGAGCCAGAGCGTCCGGGGCATAGCCTGAGTCTGATCTGAGACAAGCCCCCGCGGGTCGATGCCTGCGCAGGGACCCATCGCCTAGCGTGAAGAGCCGTCGTTTGAACTAAAGGGGTTCCATGTCCTACTTCCAGGCGATCGTGATCGGTCTGATCCAAGGCATCACCGAGCTGTTCCCCATCTCGAGCCTCGGCCACGGCGTCCTGGTGCCCGCATTGCTGGGCTGGAACAACCTCGTCAACGCCCAGACCGCCAAGGAGTCCTTCTTCCTCGCCTTCCTCGTCGGCCTCCACGTAGGGACCGCCGTCGCCTTGATCATCTACTTCCGGCGCCAGTGGGTCGAGATCATCGGGGGCTTCGCCACCTCGGTCAGGCATCGATCGATCGAGAAGCCGAGCCAGCGACTGGCGTGGCTCCTGATCATCGGCACCATCCCGGTGGGCATCGTCGGCCTGGCCTTCGAGCACAAGCTCCGCACGCAGTTCGCCAAGCCCCTCTCCGCCGCGATCTTCCTCACGCTCAATGGCGTGATCCTCCTCGGCGGTGAGCTGGTTCGGCGTCGCAGCCTGGCGAACGCCGGTCGCCTTCGGACACCCAAGGGCCGCCACGCCCGGGTGGCGGTCAGCGATGAGGCTGGCGGCGGGTTCCGCCACCTGACCTCGCTCGGCCTCGGCCGCGGGCTCGCCATCGGGGCATCCCAGATCCTGGCGCTCTTCGCCGGGATCAGCCGCTCGGGGGTCACCATGGTCACGGGCATCACCGAAGGCCTCGACCACGAGGACGCCGCCCGCTTCAGCTTCCTCCTGGCGACGCCGGTGATCCTGGTCGCCGGCCTCTACAAGCTCCCCGACCTCCTCGGTCACAACGGAGATGGGATCCGGGGCCAGTGCATCGTCGGATCGATCGCTGCCGGCGTGGCGGCATTCGCATCCGTGAAGTTCCTTCTCAAGTGGTTCGAGACCAAGACGCTGTGGCCGTTCGGCGTCTACAGCTTGATCGTCGGGATCCTCTGCATCATCCGCTTCGCCTAGGCGCCACGCGAATCGAGCTCAGGTGGTCTCCATGGTCCGCCGGCCCTCGAGAGCCCGACCCAGCGTCAGCTCGTCGGCGTACTCCAAGTCCCCGCCGACCGGGAGCCCGCTGGCGATCCTCGTGACGTTCACCCCCAGTGGGGTCAGCAGGCGGGCCAGATAGAGGGCCGTGGCCTCGCCCTCGAGGTTCGGGTTCGTGCAGAGGATCACCTCGACGACGCCCTCGGGCTCGAGACGGGTCAGCAGCTCTGCCACCCGGAGCTGCTCTGGACCGACGCCCTCGAGAGGGTTGAGCGCACCATGGAGGACGTGGTAGCGACCTCGGAACTGGCTTGTCCGCTCGACAGCCACGATGTCACGTGGATCTTCGACGACGCAGAGCACCGTGGTGTCCCGTCGATCATCGATGCAGATCGGGCAGAGCGAGTCGGTGTCCGCCACGTTGAGACAGACCGGGCACAGCGCCGTGTTGTCCTTGACGTCGATGATCGACGCGGCGAGGCGGTGGGCGTCTTCGCCAGGGACCTTCAGGAGGTGGAAGGCGATCCGCTGGGCCGACTTCGGCCCGATCCCGGGCAGCCGGCCCAGCTCATCGATGAGCCGTCGCAGCGATCCGGTGTACATCTAGGCCTCTTCCTCGACGGCTCCGGGGAAGGCCTCGAGCAAGAGCGCCCCGGCCACCGAAGCCGCTGATCCGGCTGGCGCGTCGACGAGGTCGTCGAGATCGACGACCTCGTCGTCGATCTCGTCGGCATGCTCGGGGGCCGGTCCGGGCGATCGATCCTCGGTGCCTGCAGGAGCCGCCGGGGGCATGTCCGTCTTCCTCGCCCTCACCAGGATCGAGAGTCGGACGGCGTCGCCGAAGATGGCCCCGAGGGCCTCATCGAGCTTCTCCTTGTGGGTCAAGCACTTCTTCATGTACGGCTCCGTCGGGACGATGACGCGAAGCGTCCCCTCGGCGGAGACCTCCGTCAGCTGGCTCTCGAAGAGCACCCGCACCGAGACCGGCAGCTGAGCGAGGACCGTTCCCTTCCAGGCGCTGAGGATTGCCTCACGGCTCACAACAGTCGCTCCGGCCACCGGCGGCGGCGGTGCGGGCTGCACGGCCTCTGGGACGACATCCGGCACGGCGCTCTCGCTCGGAGGGGGTGAGGTCGTTGCCGGCTGAGGGGTCGGCTGCCTCGTCGGCTCCGTCGGGGAAGGCGCTCGGAACGCCCCGAGGGCGGCGGTCTGACCAGAGGGGACCTCGACGACAGGCGTGGCTGTCGGAGGCGGCGTGCGGGCAACGGCTGGCTCTCCGGCGGTGAGCTCGGCCACCCGGCGCTCGAGGCGGTTGATGCGATCGACGAGGCCTGCGGTCCCGACGTCGAGGTCGCTGCGAGCTGAGCGGACCACAGCCACCTCCAGGACCACCGTGGGATCGGGAGCGTCGCGCATCTCGACCTGGCAGCGCCCGATCAGCTCGATGGAGCGAACCAGTCGAGCGAGGCCGAGCCGGCCACCCTGGTCGCTGAGTCGCTCCCGGTCATCGCCGGTCACCTCTGCCAGATCCGGGGCGACGCGCAGCAGGAATCCCTGGCGAAGATCCTCGACCAACTCGACCGCCAGCTGCTGGGGACCCCAGCCGATCTCCCGGAGCGAGGCGAGCGCCGCAAGGCTCCGACCGGGCTCCTCGGCGCAGATCCCTTCGACCACCTCGCCGATGAGGGCCGGTCGGCTGTCCTCGGTCTCACCGGAGGCAGCCACCTGGTCGAGTGCGCTGAGCGCGTCACGGGCCGAGCCGTGGCCCTTGCGCACAGCGAGACTGATCACCTCATCGTCCAGGCTCAGCCCCGCGTCGTCGCGGACGTCTCGGAGGAGGCCCTCGAGGGTCTCGGCGCCGAGCAGGCGGAACTCGAGGTGCTGGGTCCGGCTCCGGATCGTCGGTGGGACCTTCTGCGGGTCAGTCGTGGCCAGCACGAAGATCACGTGGCCGGGGGGCTCCTCGAGGGTCTTGAGGAGCGCGTTGGCAGCGGCCGTCGAGAGCATGTGGACCTCGTCGACGATGTAGACCTTGAACCGGCCCGGTGAGCCGAGGGCAGCGTGAGAGATCAGATCACGCATGTCGTCGACGCCGTTGTTGGACGCAGCGTCGAGTTCGGTGACGTCCATCGAGGTGCCTCTGGTGATCTCGATGCAGCTGGGGCAGACGCCGCACGGCTCGCCGCCCTGGGGATCGGCGCAGTTGAGGGCCTTCGCCAGGATCCTGGCCGTCGAGGTCTTTCCTGTGCCACGGGGTCCGCTGAAGAGGTAGGCGTGGGCGACGTGTCCGTCACGCACCGCCGAGCGCAGCGCCCGGACCACATGATCCTGACCCCTGAGCTCAGAGAACTTGCCGGGCCGATAGCGGCGGTAGAGCGAGACGAAGGCGTCCGCCGAGGTCAAGGTCGCTCTCTCATCAGATGCCATGGGCCGATGCTACCGGTGAGACCACCGGACATCCGCCCGGACGCGACCCGGCCCTCGGAGCGATGGCCAGGTTGACTGCGGCACACGCCCAGACCCGCTGAGAGCTGCTGCCTTCCGACCCTGACTCGGTTCACGAGAAGACGTTGCGCAGGACCCGGCCACCGCTCCGAGGACCGGCGACACCACTGACGCTACCGTGCCGCAGAGCCAGTCGCCGCACGCCCGCCCGCCGAGCCACTCTTCTCGCTCCGGTAGCCTGATATCTCCTGCGAGCGACCCTCGTGGGCACGGAGGCGTGCGAGAGCGGCCGAATCGGCACGATTGGAAATCGTGTGTGGGGAAACTCACCGTGGGTTCAAATCCCACCGCCTCCGCCAGATGCCAGCGCCACGAGGACCGATGAGCGATTTCGACGCCATGGGGCACGCCCTGGATGCTGCCCGTGGAGCCGGCGAGGCCGGCGACGTGCCCGTCGGCGCGGTCGCTGTCGTCGATGGCCGGGTGATCGCCGTCGCGGCGAACCAGCGCGAGGTCGACCATGACCCCACCGCCCACGCCGAGGTCCTGGTGCTCCGTCAAGCCGCCGCCGCCCTTGGGCGGTGGCGCCTCGACGAGGTGACGGTGCTGGTGACCCTCGAGCCGTGCATCATGTGCGCCGGAGCGCTCCTCAACGCCCGGGTCCACCGGCTGGTCATCGGGGCGATGGACGAGAAGGCTGGCGCCGTCGGATCCCGCTACAACGTGCTGGCTGACCCTCGGCTCAACCACGAGGTGGCCGTGAGCGTCGGAGTGCGCTCTGAGGAGTCTGCCGAGTTGCTGCGGGAGTTCTTCGCCTCCCGCCGATGACGTCGGCTCAGGAGGACGCCACGCGGCGGCGGGCCTCTGAGTAGGTCATCCAGGCCCCTTCGTCGAAGTCATAGAGCTTGCACGAGCGGGTGTTGTTGATGTAGTCCCGAACACGCAGGGGCTGGTCGATGATCGTGCCGGGGAAGGCCTCTTCGATGGAGGCAGCGGCCTCTTCGAGGTGGTACATCGGCACGCGCATGTCGACGTGGTGCGGCACGTGGATCATGATCCAGTGCAGGAAGAAGTTGACGCCCTTGGGCACGCGGAGCACCGTGGTGCCCTCCATCTGCCCCTTGAACTTGGTCCACTCCGACTTCTTCCACCAGCGGATGCCCGGTGCGATGTGGTGCACGTGCACCGCGGCTCCGATGACATAGGCGAAGAAGAAGAAGGGGAGGATCACGGTGCGCAGGTCCAACCAGATGATGCCGGCCCACGAGTCGCCCTGGGCGACGCCGATGCCCGCGAAGAGCCCGAGCATCCCGACGATGAAGGCCGTCACGATCCAGCGGTCACGGCGGATCGCCTTGGCCCAGCGGGCCGGAGGCTTGCCGACCATCATCTTCGTCCACCAGACCTGGTGGATGTAGTAGATCCCGGCTCCGGCCCACGACCACTCGAAGCGGTGGACGAGCTTGCGCCACCAGCCCATGGCGGCGTACTCCTCAGGGGTGGCCGGATGCCACACGAAGTCGAATCCCTGGCGAACGGTGTAGGGGTGGTGGACCCGGTTGTGCCCGAGGATCCAGCCCTCGAAGACGTGAAAGCTCGGCAGCAGGGCGATCTTGCCGACCGTCCGGTTCATCCGCTTGGTCTTGAACAGCGCGCCGTGGGCCGAGTCATGGCCGACGATGAACAGGGCGGAGACCACAAGGGCCATCACCGCCTCGATGAGCAGGACGTACGCCACGTTGCTCACGAAGACCAGAGCGGCGAGAAGTCCGACGTAGATCACGGCGTCTCGGCCGAAGTACGCCATCCCCTTCCACGTCGGATTGTCGTAGACGGAGTCGGGAAGCGCGTCGATCACGCCCTTGAGCGAACCGACCTGAGCACCCGGTGCTTTCTCCACCCTCGTCTCGGGTACTGCGGTCATCCATTTGCCTTCCGTCCAGTGGAGCGACACATGACCACCGCTCTCACCTTCAAGGATACCCCTCCTCAGCGTGGAATACGCCTACACCTCTCAGCGAACGGCGCCTCTTCTCAGCCTCCCGACGCCAGGCGTGGCGATGGCTACGAAAGTGGGGGCGCACCACCGCTCACGGGCTCCGGATCGGGCTCCCTGACGTCGTCGTGCTGGGCGAGGTGGTAGCGATCGACGTTGATGAAGAACAAGACGATGAGCGCCGCGGCGAGCAAGGACAGCGCTCCGAACTGGAAGGCCACCGTGAATCCGTGGGTCGCTGCATCGGGGGGGCTCGCCCCCGGGGGGAGTGCGGGCCCGTGCCAGGGGTGCGCCAGTGCGAAGGCGGCCGTCGCACTGATCGCGAGGGTGTTGCCGATCGCCGTTCCCACGGATCCACCGATCTGCTGCGTCGTGTTGAGGACCGCGGAGGCCACACCGGACTCATGGAACGGGACGTTGAACAGCGAGGTCGACGCGAGCGAGACGAAGCTCGCCCCGAGCCCGAGGCTCATGACGATCTGCGCCGGCATGACCGAGGAGACGTAGGCCGAGGTGTCGGTGATCTGAGCGAGGTAGAACATCCCGCCAGAGGCCATGAGCAGCCCGATCGTGGCGATCAGGCGAGGACCGATCCTCGGGAGCAGCTTGCTTGCGGCTACGGCGCTGATGGCGATCCCGGCCGTGAAGGGCAGGAAGTGCAGGCCGGCCTTGATGGGGCTGTAGCCGAGCACGTTCTGGAAGTAGAAGGTCATGAAGAGGTACATGCCGTACAGCCCTGCCGCCACGAAGAGCTGGGCGAGATACGACCCGCCCCGGATCCTGTCGAGGATGACGCTCAGGGGGAGTAGCGGCTTGGCGGTCCTCGACTCGACGATCACGAAGATCGCGAGGATCGCGATGCCGGTGGCCATGAAGCCGATCGTCCGGCCCGACCCCCAGCCGTGGCCCGGTGTGGCGGCCTCGGTGATCCCGTAGACCAGCGTGACGAAGCCCAGGGTGGACAGGAGCGCGCCGGGGACGTCGTACGTCGTCGTGCCCACCAACCGGCTCTCGCGGATGTTGGGGATGGCGAGAGCCACGGCGATCAAGGCCATCGGGATGTTGACGAAGAGGCACCAGCGCCATGAGGCGTACTGGGTGAGGAGCCCTCCGGCAATCAGACCGATCGCCGCCCCGATGCCAGCGATGCCGCCATAGACGGCGAAGGCCTTGGCCCGCTCCTTCGACTCGGTGAAGGTCACCGAGATCAAGGAGAGGGCGGCGGGGGCGAGAAGGGCTCCGAACGCGCCCTGGAGGGCTCGGGCGATGAAGAGCAGCTCCTGGGTGGGGGCGAAGCCGCCGAGCGCCGAGGCGACCGCGAACCCGATCAGCCCGATGATGAGGGCCCGCTTGCGCCCGGCGTAGTCGGCGATGCGACCTCCGAGCAGGAGGAGGCCGCCAAACGTCAAGGTGTAGGCCGTCACCACCCACTGCCGGTTGGCGTAGCTGATGTGGAGGTCCGCCTGAGCCTTGGGGAGGGCGATGTTGACGATCGACGCGTCGAGCACGACCATCAGCGAGGCGATGGCGATGACGAACAGCGCCCGCCACCGCCGGGGGTCCGGGATGTGCACCGGAGTCCCTGGGGCACTGCTCAACGTCGTCTCCTCCGGTCGGCCTCTCGATGTGTGGCCCTGTGATCGTAGAGGTGCACCGCCCAGGGCCCGTCCCGATCGGCCCGATGACCTCGCAGGCCGCCGAGGAGCCGGCCGCTCGAAGGCCTTCTCGGCGCCCGTCTAGGATCTTCGACGGAGGGGTGCCAGAGCGGCCGAATGGGACGGTCTCGAAAACCGTTGTACGCACTGCGTACCGTGGGTTCAAATCCCACCCTCTCCGCTCGCTGGAGTCATCGCCCGGGGCAACGTTCCCCGGGCGATGGCCTACCGGCTCGTCGAGCGCCACACCTTCTAGGATCGGGATCGGGCGGACCACAGGCGAAGCGTGGAGCATCGCCGACTTCCCAGGGGAGGAACAGTGGCTGAGCAGCCGTCCGACATCGAGCAGACCCGAGTGGTGCTGACCGAGATCCCCGGCCCGGCCTCACAAGCCATCCACGCTCGGCGCGAGGCAGCCGTCTCGACGGGTGTGAGCTCGGGCCTCCCCGTGTACATCGAGCGGGGGGCGGGCGCGATCCTGGTCGACGCCGACGGCAACCAGCTCATCGATCTCGGCTCAGGGATCGCGGTGGCCTCGGTAGGCCACGCACACCCTGCGGTGGCCTCCGCGGTGGCCGAGCAGGCGGCATCGTTCATCCACACCTGCTTCATGGTCACCCCCTATGAGGAGTACGTGGCGGTGGCCGAGGCCCTCTCGGAGCTGACACCGGGTGACCACCCGAAGGTCTCGGCGCTCTTCAACTCCGGCGCCGAGGCCGTGGAGAACGCGGTCAAGGTAGCGCGGCTGGCAACGAGTCGCGCGGCGATCATCGTCTTCGAGAACGCCTACCACGGCCGGACCAACCTGACGATGGCCCTCACGGCGAAGAACATGCCGTACAAGGACCGGTTCGGACCGTTCGCCCCCGAGATCTACCGGGTGCCCATGTCGTACCCGCTGCGCGACGGGCTCACGGGACCCGAGGCCGCCGCACGGGCCATCCAAGCGATCGACACCCTGGTCGGTGCGCACAACGTCGCCGCGGTGCTCATCGAGCCGATCCAGGGCGAAGGGGGCTTCATCGTCCCCGCTCCCGGGTTCCTCCCCGCGCTGAGCGCGTGGTCGATCGCCAACGGCGTCGTCTTCATCGCCGACGAGATCCAGACCGGCTTCTGCCGCACCGGCGACTGGTTCGCCTGTGAGCACGAAGGGGTCATCCCCGACCTGATCACCACCGCCAAGGGCATCGCCGCCGGGATGCCGATTGCCGCGGTGACCGGCCGGACCGAGCTGATGGACGCCGTCCACCCCGGTGGGCTCGGTGGGACCTACGGAGGCAACCCGGTGGCTGCGGCTGCGTCCCTCGCCACTATCAAGGTGATGCGAGATGAGAACCTGGCCGACCGAGCCAGGGAGATCGGAGCCACCATCACGGCCCGCCTCGAGAGGCTCGCCGGTGACCTCGGAGCGATCGCCGAGGTCCGGGGTCGAGGAGCGATGATCGCCTGCGAGCTGGTCGTGCCCGGGACCCTCGAGCCGGATGCGGCCCTCGCCAAGGCGGTGGTCACCGAGTGTGGTGCTAACGGCGTGATCGCCCTCAGCTGCGGCACCTACGGCAACGTGCTGCGTCTGCTACCGCCCCTGGTGATCAGCGACGACCTCCTCAACGACGGGCTCGACGTGCTCGAGTCAGCGCTGCGGGCGGCATCCTCGTAGCGAGGGTGCCCGGCGGGCTAGCCCGCCGGGCACCCTCCCGTGGAGACCGCAGCAGTCGACGCTTCGCCCTTCGCCACCGGGCCGGCAACCGCCGCCGATGTCAACGCGTAGCCCACGCCGTTGGCGACCGTCGAGCGAGAGAAGACGACACCGAGAACGAGTCCTCCAGGGCCGACCAGCGGTCCGCCGGAGTCCCCGGGAAGGATCTTGGCGCTGATCTCGTAGACCTGGCGGGTGACCAGCGCTGCTCCGTAGATGTCTCGGCCGATGGCGTTGAAGGATGCAGAGATCGCCGCAGCGGTGATCTGCAGCTGGCCGTTCTCGGGGTAGCCGACCGCTGCGCCCTGGGTCCCTCGTGGGGCGAGCCTCGTGTCGAATCTCAGCGGCGGGCCCAGGGGGGCCTTCGTCCGCAGCACGGCGAGGTCCAGGCCCGGATCGACCACCACCGCGGTGGCCGGGTACTCCCGGGTCCCCACGATGATCGACGGAGCTCGGACGCCGGCGACGACGTGGGCGTTCGTGACCACCACCCCGGGGGCGACGACGAAGCCGGAGCCCTCCACGAACCCTCCGCACCCTGCCCCGAAGACCTTGACCACCGACGAGACCGTCGTCGCAGCCATCGCTGCTGCGGCTCCGGGCGTGGGCTGGAGGCTGGGGTTCGCCACCGGAGGGACGACGACGGCGAACACGGAGGGGAAGCCCTGCCGGGAGAGGAGGTTCTGCACCTCGGCAAGGGCAGAGGGCACCGGTGGGAGCACGTGGTCCACCGACCGGAGGACCGCGGAGTGGCCGACGGCACGGCTGAGCCACCCCACCTGGGTCTGGACGAGGAACCCTGCGACGAGCCAGGCCGACACCAGCACGCTGATCGCGCCGATCGCCGCGCCCACACCAGCGTCGATCGAGCCGAGGTGCCACCGTTTGAGGGTCACCGAGGACCACTGGCCGAGCACACTTCCCGCAAAGCCGGCGGCGGCGGCGAACCCGATGACCAGTGCGAGGATCACCGTGATCCGACCGACCCCGGCGGAGAGCGGCCGGGCGACCGCCAGCGCGATCGCCACTCCGACGGCCAGGCCGATCCAGAATCCAACGAAGCTCATCACCTGGACCATGGCCCCCAGCCGGAGCCCGTTGAGGACGGCACCGACCACAAAAACCGCAAGCACAAGGTCGATCCATCCCACATCGATGAGGGTAGACGCGTGGGGGGACCGGCCAGGCCGTACGATCTCGGAGTGCTCGAAAGATTCTCAGGCTTGCGCCAGGCGACGGTGGTCATCACCCTGGGCCTCACTGTGGTGCTCGCCGGGTGCACGAGCTCAACGACGACGAGCCAGGCTGCCGTACCGGGAGCCGGGACCGGGATCGGGCTCCCGAGCCCGTTCCTCGGGGGCAACCTCGCCGACGTCTCCTGTGGTGGTCCCACGCTCTGCGCGGCCGTGGGGAGCTCGTTCGACCCCGACCCGACGTCGGCCGTCCTCGCCGCCTCGGCCGACGGCGGTCTCACTTGGCACGCGGCCACGTCAGATGCGCTGAGCAACACGCGCTTCACGTCGGTCTCATGCGCCGAGACGGTCTGCCTGACGTTTTTTAATGATCCGGCGGCCACCGAGATCTACACCTCCTCGAGAGATGGGTCGTCATGGAGCACGTCGACGCCTGTTCCCGGAGGCGGCCTCGCTCAATCCGTGGGGTGCGCTGCGGTCAAGTGGTGCCTCGCCATCTCTGGAGACTCCTCCCACGTCTGGTCGTCGACCACCCTCGACCGGGGGAGATCGTGGACGACGGGCGGGTCGCTCCCCGCCGGGACCGGGTCGATCATCCGGGTCTCGTGCTCGTCCTCCACCGAGTGCATCGCCGTCGGCCTGACCACCACCG
>JADGOD010000206.1 GCA_017883125.1 Acidimicrobiales bacterium | reverse complement strand
CCGAGCCAGCGGAGGGGCTCGGGCTCCCAGTCCGGGGAGCGGTGGTTCACCCACGGGAGGTGGACGAGCTCGGAGTCGGCCCCTGTGATCAGGTCGGCCAGGGTCCGGCCAGCGAGGTTCGTCGTCGTCACACCGTCGCCCACGTAGCCGCCAGCCCACGCCAGGCCCGAGCCGTGGTCGAGGCCGACCGAGCTGAACCAGTCTCGGGGTATCCCGAGCGGTCCACCCCAGGTGTGGGTGACCGTGACGTCCTCCAGCGCCGGGAAGAGCTCAGCGAGCGCCAGGCGGAGCGACTCGAAGACCCTGGGGCTCTGGTCGAAGGAGGGTCGGATCGCCGAGCCGAAGTGATAAGGAGCTCCACGACCGCCGAAGGCGAGCCGGCCATCGGCGGTGCGCTGGCCGTAGATGACCATGTGCCGGAAGTCCGAGAACGTCTCGCGACGCGCCAGGCCGATCCTGGACCACTGCTCGTCGTCCAACGGCTCGGTGGCGATCATCAGCGAGTAGACGGGGATCACCGACCGGGCCGAGTCGGAGAGCTGGCTCGACCACCCCTCGGTGGCCCGGACGACCACGTCGGCGGTCACGGTCCCCATGGGCGTCTCGACCTGGGGGCGTGTCGAGGACGACCCGGGACGGATTGCGGTGGCGGCGGTCCGCTCGTGGATCGTCGCACCCCTCCGCGCGACGGCGTCGGCCAGGCCGACAGCGAGCCGCGCCGGGTCGAGTGCCGCGCAGTGCGGGGTGTAGGTGGCTCCGAGGACGCCGTCCGCGCCCAGGATCGCCCGAGCCTCTCGGGGGCCGAGCCACGCGAGCTCGTCCTCACCCCTACCGAAGGAGCGGGCCTCGGCCACCTCGGCCTGGGCTCGGAGGACCTGTGCCCCGCTTCGTGCGGCGATCACGGTCCCACCCTTGGCGAAGTGGCAATCGATGCCCTCGACGCCAGCCGCGTCGTTGATCGCGTCGATCGACGCGTTCATGGCGTGGCGCATGGCCATGGCCCTCTCGGGGCCGAACTCACGCGCCAGCCGTGCGTCGCTGGCGGCGAAGAGGGCCGAGGCCCACCCACCGTTGCGGCCCGAGGCACCGAAGCCGCAGTGCTCCTTCTCGAGCACGGCGACCCGGAGCGAGGGATCTCGCTCGAGGAGCTCGCGTGCCGTCCACAGCCCGGTGAACCCGCCGCCGATGATGGCGACGTCGACATCGAGATGTCCCGACAACGGCGGGCGGAGCGGGGGGACCTCAGGCAGCGAGTCCCACCACAGCGACGTGTTGCGGACCCGAGGTGCCACCGGTGGCGCTAGCTCGCGGCGGGAGCGTGGCTGAGGACGTCGCGCAGGACGTCGACGATGTACTCGAACTCCGTCTCGGTCGAGATGAGCGGCGGAGCCAGCTGGATCACCGGGTCTCCTCGGTCGTCGGCCCGGCAGATCAGGCCCTTGTCGAAGAGGGCGCCCGACAGGTAGCCGCGCAGCAGCCGCTCGGACTCCTCCTCGTTGAAGGTCTCCTTGGTGTCGCGGTCCTTGACGAGCTCGATGCCGTAGAAGTAGCCCGTCCCTCGGATCTCTCCGATGATGGGGAGGTCGCTCAGACTCTCAAGCGCCTCTCGGAGGACCGGGGCGTTGCGCCGGACGTGACCCAAGATGTCCTCGTGCTCGAAGATCTCGATGTTCTTCAGTGCAACGGCGCACGACACTGGGGGCCCGGCGAAGGTGAAGCCGTGGAGAAACGACTCGTCGGCCCCGATGAAGGGCTCCATCACGGCGTCGGAGACGAGCATGGCTCCGAGCGGGGAGTAGGCGCTGGTCAGACCCTTGGCGAAGGTCAGGATGTCCGGGGTCACGTCGTACTTGATGGCGCCGAACCACTCACCGAGCCGCCCGAACGCGCAGATCGTCTCGTCGAAGACGAGGAGGACGCCGTGGCGGGTGCAGATCTCGCGAACCCGCTCGAGGTAGCCCGGGGGAGGGGTGAAGCACCCGCCGGCGTTCTGGACCGGCTCGAGGAAGACGGCAGCCACCGTGGCGGGGTCCTCGCGCAGGATCGCACGCTCGATCTCGTCGGCGGCCCACTTCGAGAAGGCGTTGATGTCGTCGCCGTGCTCGGGGGCGCGGTAGAAGTTGGTGTTTGGGACCTTGATCGCCCCGGGCACCAGCGGCTCGAACGGCATCCGCATCCCGGGGATCGACGTGATGGAGAGCGCGCCGAGGGTCGTGCCGTGATAGGCGATGTCCCGGCTGATGACCTTGTAGCGGCCGTGGTCACCTCGCACCCGGTGGTACTGGCGAGCCAGCTTCCAGGCGCTCTCGACCGCCTCTGCGCCACCGGTGGTGAAGAAGACACGGTTCAGGTCCCCCGGAGCGATCGATGCGAGCTTCTCCGCTAGGTCGATCGCCGTGGGATGGGCGTAGGTCCACAGGGGGAAGTAGGCGAGGGTCTTGGCCTGCTCGGCGGCGGCATCCGCCAGCTCGGCGCGACCGTGGCCCAGCTGTGAGGTGAAGAGGCTCGAGATCCCATCGAGGTACTTCTTGCCCCGAGAGTCCCAGACGTACGCACCTTCTCCGCGCACCATGACGGGGATCTCGTTCGTCGGTGAGTACGCGCCCATGCGGGAGAAGTGGAGCCACAGGTGGCGGCGAGCGGACTCCGCCATGCGGTGGGCGTTGTCGTCCTGTGCGATGACGCCGTCAGAGACGGTCGGCTGATCGGCGGTCAGGTCGTGGTGCGGTTCTGTCATCGGGTCCCCCATGCATAGGTTTGCTTTGCCAACTTGAGATAGACGAAGGTCTCAACTTCCGTCACGCCGGGGACGGCGCGGATCTGGTCGTTGAGCACGTGGACGAGGTGGTCGTCGTCTTCGGTGAGCAGCTCGACGAGGATGTCGAAGCTCCCCGCGCAGAGCACGACGTAGACCGCTTCGTTGATCGATGCGATCTCCGTGGCGACCTCCCGGACGTCGCCGTGGACACGTATGCCGAGCATCGCCTCGCGATTGAAGCCCAGTTGGAGCGGATCGGTCACGGCCACGATCTGGAGGGCTCCCGAGTCGCGCAGGCGCTGGACCCGGCGCCGAACGGCGGTCTCGGAGAGGGCGACCACCTCGGCCATCGATCCGTAGGAGCGTCGGCCGTCCTCTTGGAGCATCTCGATGATCCTCCGGTCGGCATCGTCCAGCGTGACCTTCGTCGGCCGATCCGTCGAGATCCGCGTGATCTTGGTCGCCCGTGCTGCTCGTGCCATCGCTCGATCTCAACCCCCATGAGGCGACGGAT
>JADGOD010000028.1 GCA_017883125.1 Acidimicrobiales bacterium | reverse complement strand
CGGAGCCGACGGTCACCGGGGCGTTCCGAGACGGAGACGTCAGGGCGGCCGCCTGCTCGATCGACGCCGCTCGAGAAGCCATCGGCTACTCGCCTCAATGGACCCTCGAGGACGGTCTGGCTGCCCTTGTCGACGGCGCCCGGTCGATCCTGGAGGGCGCGTGACGCAGGCGCCCCGATCGTCGCACGACGGCCGAGAGATCCGTGCCTCGGTCTTTGCGTCCGGCGACGCCAAGCAGTGGATCCCCACGCTCGTCTCGCTGCGTGCGGCATCGTCGGCCCTGAGGATCGTGGTCGGAGCACCCGTCCAGAGAACCCTCGACGAGCTCGAGCGGTACGCCGATGACGTCGTCGTCGTCGCCTCCGGGCCGGCCCTCATCGAGACGATCTACGACTCAGACCAGCCCCATGTCCTTGTGGTCGTCGCACCGGCGGCCTTCCCGAAGGACCTCCTCGATCGGGCGATCCTGCTCGTCGAAGACGATCTCCGATGCTCGAGCGTCTCGTTCCTGTCGAACACCGGGGCCATCGAGGCGCTGATGGCGACAGGCTCACCGTCGATCCCACGCGGGCTTGCCGCCGATCCCTCCTCTGTGACCTCTGGGCTCCGGGCGAGGGCCGAGGGGCTCGAGCCAGCGTCGATCCCCTATCCCGTGGGCCCCGCCGTCCTGGTGAGCAGCCAGGGGCTCTCGCTGGTTCGGCCGTTCCCGGGCCATGGCGGGCGCCTCGCCCTCTGGATGGCCGACTACGGGGCATCGGCTCGCGCTCGAGGGATGCTCGATCTCCTCGATCCGACGACCTTCGTCGCTCGGCCACCCGAAGGTTCGTCGGCCGATCTCATCCTGGCTCCGGACGAGATCGAGTGGATGGAGAGCCACCATCGGGGGATCGTCACGCTGGGACGGCGCCCCGAGGAGGCGATGAGCGCGTTCCACGAGGCAGTCGGCGTCTCGATCTCGGCGATGACCGGTCTGCGACTGATCCTCGACGGCACGTGCCTGATGCCGATGGAGATGGGACACCAGGTGACCTTCCTCGCCATGGTCGCTGCTCTCGCTGCACGCGATGACGTGGCCTATCTCGGCATCGTGCTCGATGGACCTGCCCCCCCGTATGCCCGAGAGGTCTTGACGCATCCGAAGATCGATGCCCGCGTCAGCTCGCTCAACACGCTCGATGGCTTCCCCGAGGTCGACGTGGTGCACCGTCCGTTCCAGGTGACCCCCGGGGTCGATCCTTCGAGGTGGCGGAAGAAGGGACGGCGCATCGCGGTGACCATCCACGATCTGATCGCCTTTCAGATCCCCGGGTACCACTCGAGCTCCGACGCCTGGATCGAGTACCGCTCCACGACCCGCTCATCGACGTCGTTGGTCGACGGGGTCATGGTGATCTCGCAGGACACGGGCCGTCAGATGGTCACCGAGCGCCTCGGGGTCGATGCGACAAGGGTCTTCGTCGTGCCAAACGGAGTCGGGCATCTCACCGGGAACGAGAAGGCGGTCCAGCCGTCGACCCTCCTGGACCGTGGCTTCGCGGGTGAGTCGTTCATGCTGGTCCTCGGCACCGACTACACCCACAAGAACCGGGACCTGGCGATCGAGACGGCACGCGAGCTGCGCTCCCGCGGCTTCGACCTCGCCCTCGTCATGGCGGGCGCGCACGTCCTCGATGGATCGTCGAGGGCGGCCGAGGAGGCCACCGTGAGGCCGGACGATCGGGTGATCGTCATCCCCGACGTCAGCTCTGAGGAGCGCAACTGGCTCCTCCGCCATGCCAGCGTGGTGATCTACCCGACCGGAGCAGAGGGGTTCGGGCTCGTCCCTCACGAAGCAGCAGCATTCGGGACGCCGACGGTGGCGGTCCCGATCCCGGCGCTCAAAGAGCACATGGGCGATCTCCCGATCTCACCGCGCGACTGGTCGATCGGCTCACTCGCCGACGCGTGCGCCGCCCTCCTCTCCGACCCTGCGGTGGCCGCCGCTCAGGTGAGGGCGATCAACGCAGGACTGCCAGAATGCGGCTGGGATGAGTCGGCGGCTCTGCTGGTGGACGCGTTCCGATCATTGCTGTCGCGACCCCCAGTCGCTACAGTCTGAGCAGTCTTTCGCTATGAAACGGAGCCCCATGGGCGAGTCGGCCAACCTGACCAATGTCGCAGAGGGCGGCGCGGAAGCATCTGGCAGAGCGGCAGGATCGACCCCGGGACCGAGTGGCTTCGAGGGCCAGATGGACCGGCTCTCCCTCGAGCAGGCCCTTAGGGATTTCGAGGTCGCCAATGGTCGGGTGATCGACCTCACCCGGCGCCTCCTCGAGGCCAACGACCAGATCCGCGACCTCAAGGAGCACATCGAGAGCTCACGGCTTCGGGTCGTCCTGTTCAAGCGCCCGCTGGCGTTCCTCAAGTCGACGTTCGTGGGCACTGCCGCGAAAAAGGCTCGCGACGCGCTGCGATCCCGCAAGGGGTAGGGATGTCGATCCCTCGGGTGCTGGTGGCGATCACCGTCTACAACGGTCGAGAGTTCGTCCCCGAGTGCCTTCGCTCCGCAGCGGCGATGGACCCCACGGCGACCGAGGTCGACGTCCTCGTCCTTGACGATGCGAGCCCTGAGCCCGGCTTCAGCACCGAGATCGAGGAGCTGTGCGCCGATCTCGGCATCCAGTACTACCGGACCCCTCGGAACCTCGGCATCCCGCGGAACGTCAACATGGGCCTCCTGCGGGGGGTGGACGGCGGCTACGACTACGTCGTGATCGCCAACTCCGACGTCCTGTTCCCTCCGGGCTTGACCGATTCGCTGGTTGCGACGGCGCTCACCGACCCGTCGATCGGCTCGGTCACGTCGTGGTCCAACAACGTGTCGATGTTCTCGCTGCCCAACCAGGATCCCGATCGCTTCCTCCACGACCAAGCGGTCGTCACCTGGCTCTCAGAGGTCCTGGCCGCCGCCATGGGGCCGGAGGCGCTCGACGTCCCCGCGGGCATCTCGTTCGCCATCCTGATCCCGGTCCCGGTCATCGAGAAGGTCGGGCTGATGGATCCGGTGTTCGGTCGCGGCTACTGCGAGGAGACGGATTGGTCGCTCCGCAGCAAGGACCTGGGATATCGGATCACCCTGGCGCCGTCGTGCTTCACCTACCACCGTGGCGGGGGGACGAACGTAGATGCCGGGCTCGTCTCTGCAGGACACACCACGGTCCCGGAGAACGAGGCGATCATCGACATGCGCTATCCGAGGTTCCGTGACGAGGTCGCCGAGTTCGTCCACCGAGGCGAGCTCGACGCGGCGATCGACAGGGCGCTCCGAGCGATCATCTGCGACGCCGCAGAGCGGCAGGGCTACACCGTCATCGCGGGTGGGGGGCCTGATGACGAGACCAGCCACGGTCCCGTCGTCGCCCTGAGCTCCGATCCGACGGGCGGCTCGGCCACGGCGTCCTACATGGGGTTCCGCTGCGAGATCCCCCTCGGAGGTCTGCCCGCAGGAGCCATCGTGTCGTTCTTCGGTGCGGCTCCGTCATCGGTCAGGGTGCTCGGCACGGACGACGTCATCGACGCCGCTGTGGCCGATCTCCAAGCACGTGGCTCTCTCGTCGAGCGAATGGCTAGCGAGCCGACCCGTGGCTGACCCCGAGGCATCCGAGCTGACGGATCTGCCTGCCGCCGAGGACCCCGCAGCGCAGCCGGCTGAGCCGTGGGGGATCGAGCCCCCTGTCCCGCGTGAAGACCGGCAGTGGTATCCGGCGATCGAGGTGCTCCGAGGCGTCGCTGCCGTCGCCGTGGTCATCGACCACTGCTGGGCGCTGGCTGGCGGGTCTGCCTGGTTCGGCTTCGGCATCGTCAAGGGCCTGGGGACCTGGGGCGTGAGCATTTTCTTCCTCTTGTCGGGGTATCTCCTGGCTGACTTCTTCTGGGTGAACCGGCGGGGGAAGACGACCCTCGAGTTCTACATCCGCCGCTTCTTCCGGATCGCCCCGGCGTACTACGTCTGCGTGGGGATCCTCTACCTCTTCTACGCCCAGCACGATCAGGTCTTCAGCTCGGCGGGCGCCAAGCAGGTCCTGTCGAACCTGACCTTCACCCAGCACTACTTCCCGGCGACGGCGTCGAACCTGAACACGAACGGATCCCTCTGGACGCTGAGCATCGAGATGACGCTGTACCTCGTCATGCCGCTCTTCGCCTACCTGATCGCCAAACGGCCGGTCATCGCCACGGTCGTCCTGGCCGGGATCGGAATCGGGTGGCGGGTCATGGTCTCGTATCACGGTGCGGGGATCCGCGACTTCTACTTCGGCCGTTCGACGCCCGACATGATCGAGATCCAGTACAACTGGCTGAACCGTCAGTTCATGGGGCTCATCCCGATCTTCATCCTCGGGATGGCACTTCGCTGGGCGGTGCTCCACGGCTACTTCGACCGCTGGGTGGCTCGCCCCTCACGGCATCCGAGCCTGCTCGTGATGCTGGTCCTCCTGGCCCCGAGCTTGCTGATCCTCCGATCCACCGGGATCGCCTCGACCCACCTGAACCACCTCGGATTCATCTCCTTCGACTACATCGTCTGCATCCTCGCCGTGCCCGCCCTCCTCTATGCGTCGCGCCCGTCACCGGTGCGCTTGAAGGCGCCGATGCGGGCCGGGGTGTGGATGGGTGAGCGCAGCTACGGCATCTACCTCTGGCACTTCCCGGTCATCTTGAGCGTCTACGGGATCGGGGCGACGATGCTGGCGCCCAACACCCATCACCTCCCCATCAAGGTGGCGATCATCTTCGTGATCACGATCGCGCTCGGGTGGGGGAGCTTCTCGATGGTCGAGCGACCAGGTCGGCTCTACGGACGAGGCCTGGGTCGACGCCTCGCCGGGTGGCAGAGGAAGCACCATCGAGCTGCTGTACCCATCACCGAACAGGGATGATCGGATCTCATCAGGATCTGGTGGGCCCGGAGTCGGAGAATGCCAGCACCGGCCCGCAGCCCCACCCGGCGTCGCCATCGGGCTCCGACGACGCCTCCTACCTCTGGATCGCTGCGGCCGTGGTCGCTGCGGGCACGGCGTGGGTCGTCTTCCTCCTGTGGAACGGCTTCTTCTACGTCGATGACTTCCTCCGCCTGATCGACGCCAGCCGATCACCGCTCAACAAGACCTACCTCTTCTCGTCGGTCTTCGGTCACCTCGTCCCGGGGTGGCGGCTCGTCTACTTCGTGCTCCAGCGGCTCGCACCGCTCAACTACGCCTGGGTGGTCGTCTACACCGCCATTGCCCAGGGGCTCGTGCTGACCTTCTTCTATCGGATCTTGACCACGCTCTTCGGACGTCGGCGGAGCAACCACCTCTTCGTCGCTGCCTACGCCATCAGCCCTGCGCAGGTCCTCACGCTCCTGTGGTTCGCCAACACGCTCCACGTGGTGACGTCGCTGGTCTTCATGTTGGCGACGACCGACCTCTTCCTGCGCTACCTGGCCTCGCACAGGCGCCGGTATCTCCTGGCGGCGCTGCTGGTCGCCCCGTTGGGCCTGATGTTCTTCGAGAAGACGTCACTGCTGCTCGCGGCGCTCCCGCTCTTGGTGGTGATGATCTGCTCCGAACGAGGGTCGTGGGCCGCAGGCCTCCGGCGCTCGGGGCAGGCGCTGGTGAGGCTGATCCCGGTGTGGATCGGAATCGCACTGCCGATCGCCGCATACACCTGGTACGAGGTCACGCACCACTACGCCGCGCAGGCGTCGCTTCCTCCGGTGGGGCTCTGGGCTCGTGCGACGGGGATCGCCTGGATCGATGGGATCGGCAGCGCGCTCATCGGCGGCCCGTTCCGCTGGCACGCTCAGCTTGCCGGATACGGGCTTCCCACCCCGGTGACCGCCGTGTCCATCCTGGCAGTCCTGGCGTGCGTGATCGCCATCGCCGCAAGCCAGTGGCGATCTGCTCGCGCATGGAGAGGGTGGGTGTTCGCAGCGATCATGTTCACCCTCAGCTTCAGCCTGGTGGTCCTCGGCCGCCTCGAGGTGAGCGGACTGATCATCGCCCACGACCCGGCCCACACCGGCGACGCGCTGGGCTTCGTCCTGCTCGGCGTCGCCGTGGCGTTCGTGCCGATCTCTGGGTCCCTGGTCAGAGCGGTGACTGGCGCTCCGTCTCTCGAGCGGAGCCATCGGACCTCGTCGATCGAGGGTCGCTCGGTCCCGAGATGGCTTCGTGGGGCTCTCGTGGGGATCGCTGCTCTTGGGGCGATCGGCTACGTGGCGGGCTCGATGGCCTCGAACCTCGCGTTCCGCTCCCAGTGGCAGGCAGCGTCGCCGCGCGCGTACTTCGCCAACGTGGAGCAAGGTCTCGCTCGGCTGGAGGCCTCCCACCGTCCGTTCAGCCTGTTCAACGTGCCGGTGCCCTACACCGTCGCCCTGCCGAGCTGGTGGCCGGACACCCTGGTCCAGCCGGTGCTCGGTATCCGGTGGCACTCCCTGAGCTACGACGACACGAGGCGGCCGCTCTACGTCGTCGACCAGGAGACCGGCAGGGTGGTCCCGGGGACCTTCCGCGTCGTGGCGACCGCGCCTGCTGGCTCGACGTCTCTCCGGGCTTCGAAGGGCGCGGTGGTCGATGGACGAGTCTGCGTACCCACCGGCGCGAGCACGCTGAGCGTCGTGCCAACGAGGTCGCTCGCCCCAGGGAGCTACCTGCTCCGGATCACCTACCAGGGGGCGGCGTCGGTCTGGAGCATCCACACGGCGATGTCGCCGCCGACGACTCCTGGTGCCCCGTGGGTCGAGCCGGCGTTCGGGATGCCAGGCGACCGTGCAGCGGCGATCACCGCCCTGCCACCCGGCAGCCCCCGTCAGGTCACGATGACCGTGGTCACCGCCAGAGGCGTCTGCGTCTCGGCCATCGAGATCGGGCTCGCCGTCCCCAAGCCTTGAGGTGGGGTCGTCCGCTGCTCGGTCAGCGGTAGGAGATCGACGGTCCCCTGGTGTGCGTACGACCCTGCTCATGCGGGGGGTTCCCGATCGTCGTGTAGTTGAACCCGTTGACCAAGCCCGGCGTCCGCGTCATGTCGAGCGACTCCCAGATGGCCTTGACCGAGCCCTGGATGCCGATCGGGTCCCGCTGAGCGATCGACACGGCGATCTCACGGGCCCGAGCTCGAAGATCGTCTCGAGCCACGACCTCGGTGACGAGGCCGAGCCGCAGTGCTGTTTCGGCGGTGATGCGCTCCTCGGAACCCATCAGCGTCCACCGAAGCACGTCTCCGAGCGGAACGCCTCGCGCCAGCATGCCGATCGGCTCGACGGCGCAGACGGTCCCCATGTTGGCGTGCGGGTCGAAGAACTCGGCATCGTCGGAGCAGATGACGATATCGGCTTCATTCAGGAAGTAGTGCGCTCCGCCTGCGCAGAGTCCGTGTGCAGCCACGACCACCGGCTTCCAGCACTTGTGGTGGAACTTCGGGGAGAGCTTGCCACCTGGATCCATCCATCCCCAGAGGTTCTCGGCGTAGACCCACTTCATCCCGCCCTTGATGTCGGCACCTGTGCAGAATGCTCGCTCGCCATTGGCCTGGATGACGACGGCGTGGATGTCCATGGTGTCGCGGACGGTCTCCCAGAACCAGACGATCTCGTCACCCATCCGGTCGTTGAACGCGTTCATCGACTCAGGGCGATTGAGGGTGAGGGTGGCTACTTGATCGGTGACGTCGAACTCGATCGTTTCGAGATCCATGGTTGTCTACCTCTCTTTAAGTTCGGACTTGTCGGGGAGTCCAGCGAGCTCCGCTGCGCGCTTCAGGCCTCGATCCCGATGATTCTCTATCAGATAGGGGGGCACCGCAACCACGGCGGCGCCAACGGGCATGTCTTCGGGTCGGTCGTCAACGAAGACCACGTCGACGAGCGCGATGTCGAGATGCACGGTGTCGTAGCGACCGTTCTCATCACGCTCGTCCTTGGCAGCGAATCGACCCACCAGGTGATCGACGTCGAAGCGAGCGGCGCGCTTCTCTGCATAGTCGGCCCCTCCGGCACTCCACCAGATGACGTCGATCCTGTGAGCATGGAGGTGCTCAAGGATCTCTCGTGCACCAGGGCGGAGCGACGTGCCGAGAAGAGAGTCGACGACACACCCATCGACGTCGAAGATCCAACATGTCGCAGCCAGCTGATCGAGCTTTGGGGGTTCGTTGGGCAAGGAGATGTGCATCAACGGTCCACTCAGAGGACGAGCTCCGCCATCGTCTCGAGGTTCTCTCGAGTGGGGGCCGAGATGATCAAGGTGTCGATGCCGGAGGTCTTCCACGCCTCGAGATGCTCGGCGATCCGCTCCTT
>JADGOD010000205.1 GCA_017883125.1 Acidimicrobiales bacterium | reverse complement strand
TCCCTGCATCGAGGGCGGTGGCGCCTTCTACGGAGACGGAGAACCGCTCGAGGCCTCGCTCGAGCTTCTTGCCTCCGCGGCTCACGTACCGGGGAGCCTCTCCGGTCAGGTGGATCGGATCCGAAGGAGCGACCTGGCGTGCGGGCTTGTCGGCGATCGTCCCGGAGACCAAGACTCGACCTTCCTCGATAGCGGCGACCGCCGCTTGGCGGGAGTCGGCCAGGCCACGCTCCACGAGCGCCCGGTCGAGGCGTTGACGTGCCATTCGCCTAACCGCTGCGTCGGCGGTCAAGTCGGTGCGCAGCGTGGCGGAGGCCACCGCCTGCGGTCCGAACCCCACGGCCGATGATGTCAACGGTCGATCGAGTCACACGAGCCACCAGCTCCGGGCACTCTTGAGAGATAGAGAGCGACCCCCCGTGGACGGACCGGGCAATGTTCTTGGCTCGACCTGCCTGGATGAGCACGATGACTCGACCAGCATCGATGAATCGCCCGGGACGAGGTCGCAGCGGCATACCCCGAACGGTACCGGAGGATCACGTCCCTCTCAACGACGCTCCGAGCGGAGGTACTCCTCGACCACTCCGAGGAGGCTGTTGGCCCTGTAGTCGGCGTCGTTCGTCGAGCTCGGTGTCGCCTCGGAGGCGACGAGTCCGAACGGGGCACCGAGCTGGCGCGCGAAGGCTCCGTCGGTCGACGGTCGGTCGCCGATGACGACAGCGATGGGCCCGGAGCGCTCCGTGACGAGACGCACCATGGCCTCCCCGGGCTTCCCGGCGATGAGAGGAGCCGTCTCCGCGGCCGTGGCGATCGCCGCCACGAGAGCCCCCGTGCCGGGCAGGAGGCCCTTCGGCGTTGGGTGCGTGGGATCGTCGTTCGTCGCCACGAAGGCGGCTCCCGATCGGATTGCGGTGGCTGCGTCGGCAACGGTGTCGAACGTGAACTCCCGGTTCCAGCCCACAAGGACGGTTCGCGCCTCGTCGGATTCGCGCAGGTTGCGGTTCGCGGCTGCCTCGTGGAGACCTTGCTCGCCGATGATCATGACGGACGATCCTTCAGGAACGCAGATCGCTGCGGCCTGAGCAGCGGTCACGACGGATCCCTCGCCGGCGTCGATCTCCGCCCGGGCCAGACGCGCTCGCAGCTCGCTGATGGTCGGCGAGGAGTTGTTGGTCGCGAAGATGACGTCGTAGCCGGCATCGACGAGGAGCGCAACAGCCCGGCCGACCCCGGGCAGCGGCTCCCCAGCCAGCCACACCACGCCGTCGAGATCAACGACTGCGGTGGAACGGGGAGAGCCCGAGCTCACCGTCTGGTCTTGGTGGGAACAATGACCACGGGGCAGTGGGAGTGGTGCACGCAGTGCATCCCCACCGACCCCAGCAGCACGCTGCCGATGTCGCCGTGCCCGCTGCTTCCGAGCACCAGGAGCTCCGCGTCCTCGCTCATCTGGATGAGGACGTCCGCAGGATGCCCGATCTTGGTCTCCTTGACGATCTCGACACCGCTGGTGTCCCCGACACGGCCGATCACCTCATCGAGCATCGAGAGTGCGTAGGCATTGAGATCAGCGTCGCTCACCGAGGCGGTCACGGCCGAACCAAGCGCCTCGCCCATGCCGAGCCAGGTCGCTGGCGACTGGATGGCGCTGACGATCCGCAGGGTTACACCCCTCAACGAAGCCTCCCGCACCGCCCACTCAAGCACGGCTTCCGAGCCCTCTGCTCCATCGATTCCCACCACAATGTCGCTCACCGGGACCTCGCTCTCTGAATTGGATAGTACCGGCCCGATAGCGTGACCTCTGTGGCAAACCTAGCAATCGAACGAGACGCGCTGGTCCTCAAGATGTCACGGCTCGAGCGCCTTGGCGCGCTCCATGTGGACGTCAAGGTCCCGACCACCGCGGTGGCGTCCATCGAGGTGGCCCCTGACCCGTGGGCGGAGGTCCGAGGGGTGCGTGCACCCGGGACCGGCATTCCGCGGATCATCATGATCGGGACGACCCGAGGGTCGTTTGGTCGAGACTTCTGCGTCATCAGAGGTCGCGGGCCGGCTGTCGTGGTGAACCTCTGCGAAGGTCCCTTCCAGCGTTGGATCGTCTCAGCCACTGATGCCCTCGAGGTTGCAGCGAACCTCGGCTCGGCCCTTGGCCTCTGACGCACCCGGGGGCCACCGAGAACCCGGATGATCGATCCGGAGAGCAACCCTGAATCGTCCCTGTCTCGTCGAGATGCCACGGCTATGTTGAGCGAGGACAGAGCCCCAGTGTGAGGTGGTGACGCGGTGGCACGGGTCGTCTTCGACGGAGTGACCAAGCAGTTCGGCGACGTGACCGCTGTCGACGCCTTGGATCTCGAGGCACGTGATGGAGAGTTGCTCGTGCTCCTCGGGCCATCGGGGTGCGGCAAGACCACGGCCCTGAGGATGGTGGCTGGTCTCGAAGAGATCACCTCAGGTGACCTTCACATCGGTGAGAACCGCGTCAACGACGTCGATCCGAAGGACCGAGACGTGGCCATGGTCTTTCAGAGCTATGCCCTCTATCCGCACATGACGGTTCGCAGGAACATCGAGTTCCCCCTGCGCCAGAAGCGGGTGGAGCCCGGCGAGCGGACCCGGCGAGCCAAGGTCGCCGCCGAGACCCTCGGCCTCGACACGCTGC
>JADGOD010000204.1 GCA_017883125.1 Acidimicrobiales bacterium | reverse complement strand
CGTGGAGCCCGAGGCGGGCGAAGTCGATCTCCAGGGCGTCGCCGTAGGAGCCGAACGCCTGGAGCCTCAGGGTGAGCGGCCTCATCCCTGGCTCGCCTTGGTGGCGGCGGCGACGGCGTCGAGGATCAAGGACGCCTCCTCCTCGGTGGCCGCCCGGTCGCGGAGCGACTCGAGGAACTCGAAGACCAGCTCCTCGGTCGGGCGCTCGTGGAGCGGCGAGCCCGTCGACGGACCCCCGAGCGAACCGGATCCCCCGGATCGCTCGTAGCGGACGTGGACCGCGTGGGGGAAGCGGGCCTTGAGCCGCTCGAGCGGCTGGGACTGGGCGGTCTCGTCGGTCAGCGTGACCGAGATCCAGTGGTCGACGAGCGAATCGTGCGCCGGATCGGCCAGGATGACATCGAGCTCGCCGGTGATCCGCGCCACCGGCCGGCCGACGGGGACGGCGATCTCGGTCACCTCCCCGATGGCGCCGTCCTGAACGGTGAGCAGGCGCACGGACTTGGCGTGGTCCTCGCTGAACGAGTACGGCAGCGGGGAGCCCGAGTAGACGACGTGGTCCCGACCGCCGACCCGCTGGGGCCGGTGGAGGTGGCCCAGGGCGACGTAGTCGAAGCCGGCGAAGACCTCGACGTCGACCTGGTCGGTCCCCCCGATCGAGAGCGGCCGCTCCGACTCCGAGACGCTGGCCCCGCTCACGAAGGCGTGCGCTACGGCGATCCGGGGCATGGCTTCGAGGCCGTCGAGGCGTGCCCTCCCCGCACGAAGCGCGTCGACGAGCACGTTCTCGTGGGTCCGGGGGCGAGCCGAGCCGTCGGGACCGGGAGCGGGGGCCGCCACCGAGAGCGGGTCGAGGAACGGGACGGCCAGAACCGCCACGGACTCGCCTGCGGCCTCGAAGACCCACGGCACGGGGGCATGGTGCTCGTCGGAGAAGACGTGCACGCCACCGGACGCCTGGCGCGTCGCCCCGAAGCCGAGCCGGCGGGCGCTGTCGTGGTTGCCCGAGATGAGCGCCACCTCGGCCCCGGCGTCGCGCAGGGCGTTGAGGCCCTCGTCGAGGAGCGCGACGGCGTCCTCGGCGGGGAGCGAGCGGTCGTAGACGTCGCCGGCGACGATGACAAGGTCGACGCCGAGCTCCCGGGTGGTCTCGGCCAGCCAGGCGAGGAACGCCCGCTGGGCGTCCTCCATCGGCTCGCGCTCGAACCTCCGACCGATGTGCCAGTCCGAGGTGTGCAGGATCTTCATCGCTCCGGGGTCCTCACCGCATCGATCCTGCCAGAGGGGTGTGGCACCTCTCCGGGGTGGACGCGCTAGGCGACGTCGTCGGCCGACTCGATCTCCTCGCGGGAGATGCCCAGCAGGAACAGCACGGCGTCGAGGAACGGGACCGACAGCGCGGTGTCCGCCGCCTCGCGCACGATTGGCCGGGCGTTGAAGGCGATCCCCAGCCCTGCGACCGAGAGCATGTCGATGTCGTTGGCCCCGTCGCCCACGGCCACCGTCTGGGCGAGCGGGACCCCCACGTGCTCGGCGAACCGCTTGAGCGAGTCGGCCTTCCCGGCGCGATCGACGATCTCGCCCGAGAGCCGCCCGGTGAGGCGGCCGTCGACGACCTCGAGCTCGTTGGCCGCCGCCAGATCGATCCCCAGCTCGGCCAGGAGCGGGGCGATGACCTGGAGGAAGCCACCCGAGACCACGGCGGTCTGGTAGCCGAGCCGCTGGAGGGTCCGCAGCAGGGTCCGGGCCCCCGGCATCAGCTCGAGCTCTTGGGAGACCGCCTCGAGCTCGGCTACGGGGAGGCCCTCAAGGAGGGCGACCCGCTCGGTGAGCGCCTCGGTGAAGTCGAGCTCGCCGGACATCGCCGCCTCGGTGATGGCCGCCACCTGTGCCTCGATCCCGAGCTTGGCGGCCAGCTTGTCGATCACCTCGCCCTTGAGCAGCGTCGAGTCGGCGTCCATCACGATCAGGCGCTTGGCCCTGCGGTGCAGGCCGATCCGCTGGACGGCGACGTCGAGGGACTGATCGACCGCCACCTGACCGAGGGCGGCTCGGAGTTGCTCGTGGTCGGGCCCGCGGATGATCAGCTCATAGCTCTGGACCGGATAGTCGGCCAGGCGGACGATCCGTTCGCAGTCCCCGCCGCACGCAGCGATGGCCTTGAAGACCCCGGCCAGCTTGGCGGCGTCGATGATCGGGGCCACCAAGGTGACGATGAGCCGACGCCCCTCGGGTGCCTGGCGCTCGGTGGTGGGGGTCACCTCGACGGTGACCGTGCCGTCGTGTGTGATCCCGGATCTCTCGACCGCGGCGTTCAGCTCGGCGAGCCCGGCGTCCTCGCACGGGGCGACCTCGATGCACAGGACGAGGTGGCCTCGGATGGTGATCTGGCCCACGTCGGTGACCTCGCTGCACACCGCCTGGAGGGCGACGAAGAGCTCGCCGGCGAGGCCGGGGCGGTCTCTCCCCGAGACGGTCAGAAGGAAGCGGGTGGGCACCACGACGTCGAGACTAGGCCAGGCGCTCCGGGCCCTGTGGCCTGTCCCTCATCGACGGGCTCCCTGTGTGCGACGAAGGGCTCTCATCGGGGGAGGCCGTGCTTCAGGTCCCAGCGTCCGCCGAGACCCAGCCCTGGCCCTCGACGTAGCGCTTGAGGATCTTCGCCGGCACGCCCCCGATCACGCACCGGTCGGGGAACACCCCCGAGACCACCGCGCCGGCCGCCACGGTGACGTGTTCGCCGATGGTGGTGCCCGGGAGGATCACGACGTTGGCCCCGAGCCAGCTGCCCGAGCCGATCGAGACGGCCGCCTCGATGGGGGTCTGGATTCCGATCGGCTGATCGATGTCCTCATAGACGTGGTTCTGGTCGGTGATGTAGACGTACGGCCCGGTCTGGATGTCGTCACCGAGCTCGATCGACCAGTGGCCGACGATGTGGCTGCCGCGCCCGATGACGCAGCGCTCCCCGATGGTGATCACCGGGTCCGACGCCATGGTCTGTCCCGGGCCGATGCCGACGCTCAGGCACGTGTTGGGACCCACCATGGTCTTCTCGCCGATGACCATGTAGTGCTCGTTGTAGATCACGCCCTGGGGGTAGAGGAGCACCGCTCCGGCCCCGAAGGACTTGAAGGCCTTGGCTCCTGGATCGTTCGAGCCGATCATGCCCACCTCGGCGGCGAGCCCCGCCCCCCAGCGCAGCGCGCGGGCCAGGGCCTGGCGAAGCGAATCGGGCATCCGGTGAAGAGTCGTCACAACTCGACGCTACTCAACGAGGCCCCGGTGGAGAGAATCTCCTTTCGAGCCCCGCTAGCCTTTGGCTCCGATGCCCCCCGGCCCCATCAGTAGACGACAGCTCTTCGCCGGAGGGCTCCTCGGAGCGGGGGGCCTGCTGGCCGCGTGCTCCTCGCCGGGGGCGAAGGCCACGCCGAGCTCGACCACGCAGCCGAAGCTCTTCACCGAGTCCTTCGACGGGGTCCCCCTCAAGAAGGCCCGCTGGGTCATCGAGGAGAACGCCAAGGAAGGCACGCTCGACTGGATCATCGGGGGCTTCCCCCCGACCCACGGCCTCGAGGGCTATGCCTCGACCACCTCGGCCCCGACCGGCGGATCGGTTGACCTCATGGTCTCCACCGCGGACTCGAGCTATCACGTCGAGGCCTACCGGATGGGCTACTACGGCGGCTACGGCGGCCGCCTGGTGGCCAAGAGCCCCACGCTCCAGGGCGTCGTCCAGCCCCCGCCGACCATCGACCCGAGCCTCGGCACCGTCTCGTGCCACTGGCCCTCCTCGTGGCACGTGGATCTCAAGGCCTACCCGCCGGGCTTCTACCTCTTCAAGCTGGTCTCAGCCAAGGGGTGGCACCAGTGGATCCCGTTCTGCGTGCGCGACGACTCCTCGGCGGCGACCTTCGTGATCATGAGCGCCGTGACCACCTATCAGGCCTACAACATGTGGGGCGGCTTCAGCCTCTACAAGGATGAGGAGGGGAGCCGGGCCAAGCGGGCGGTGATGGTCTCCTTCGACCGCCCTTACGACCAGACCTACGAGCAGGGGGCGGCCGACTTCGTCACCAACGAGCTCCCCCTGGTCTTCGACATGGAGCGCCTGGGGCTGGACACCACCTATTGGACCGACATCGACCTCCACCTCCACGGGGGCGACCTCACCAAGCACGGCGCGCTGATGAGCCTCGGCCACGACGAGTACTGGTCGCGCGAGATGCGCGACAACGCGGAGAGTGCGCTGAGCGCCGGGGTGAACCTGGCGTTCCTCGGGGCCAACGCCATCTACCGCAAGATCCGGCTCAGCCCGTCGCTGACCGGGCCGGCCCGGCTCGAGACCAACTACAAGGACGACACCGACCCGGCGGGCAAAGTCAACCCGGCGAACGGGACCTCGAACTGGGGCTCTCCCCCGGTGAACGAGCCCGAGAGCCTGCTGACCGGCTCGACCTATGTCTCGGTCGGGGCCAACGACGACCTGGTCGTCGCCGATCCGGCGGGCTGGTGGTGGCAGGGTGCGGGGGTCACCGAAGCCCAGCACCTCCACCTGGCGGTCCAGGGGGAGTACAACCGGTTCATCCCCGGAGGGCCCGGCCCCCAGAACGTCCAGCTGTTCGGCCACTCGCCGATCACCCGACAGGGATCCTTCTCGGACATCACGTATCTGACCCGCGCCGGTGGCGGTGGGGTCTTCTCGTGCGGGATCGCCAACTTCGTGGCCCTCCTGGCGGATCCGACCCACATCCCCACGGCCGTTCTCCCAGGTCCCACGCCCACTGTGACCCCCATCCTCCAGCGTGCCATGGTGAACCTCTACGGTCTCTACGGTCGAGGGCCGGCCTCGAAGACCGTGCCGTCGCAAGCCAACTGGCAGCAGTACTACCGCTAAGCAACGGGCCGAAGCAGGGCCCCGAAGAACAGACACCGACAAGGAGAACACCGAAACCATGAGCTCCGGGCGCCACACCCGCCGTCTGATCGCCGTCGTCAGCCTCGTGACCTCGGGCTCGCTGCTCTTCGCGGCGTGCTCGTCACCGGCCAAGAAGGCGAAGAAGCCCAAGCCGACCACCCTGACGACCGCTATGGCGCTCTGTCCCCTGACCGGCACCCAGGCCCCGAGCAACGTCGTGCCTCAGCGCCCGGCCATCGGAGTGAAGATCGACAACTACAACGCGGCACGCCCCCAGAGCGGCATCGACCAGGCCGACATCGTCTTCGAGGAGCCGGTCGAAGGCGGCATCACCCGCTACAACGCCCTCTTCCAGTGCCAGGACTCCTCCAAGATCGGCCCGGTGCGCTCGGCCCGCCAGATCGACATCGGCATCGAGTCGATGTTCAACAACGCCCCGCTGGCCCACATCGGCGGGATCGATCCCGTCCTGGCCAACATCACGGCCTCGGGGATCCCCAACCTCGACCTCGGTGCCTACGGAAGCGCCTTCGTCCGTGACAACAGCCGCTACGCGCCGTACAACGCCTACACCTCGACCGCCCAGCTCTACGCGCTCGTCCCCAAGCTGGCGACGCCCCCGACCCCGGTCTTCACCTACAGCCCCACCGTCCCCGCCGGCACCGCCGTGAGCAGCGTCCACGTGTTCTTCTCCAGCCAGTCCGACGTGACGTGGAACTGGAACCCGGCGACGTCGACGTGGCTGCGCTTCTACGACGGGACCCAGCCGGACAACCTGAGCGACGGGACCCAGAACCAGGCGACGAACATGATCATCCAGACGGTCCACGTCACCTACGGCCCATGGCTGGAGAACTCAGAAGGCGGCCTCGAGGTCCAGGCGCAGCTCGACAACAACTCGGGCCCCGCCCAGATCTTCCGCAACGGCATCCAGATCGTCGGCACCTGGTCACGAGCTGCGGCCAGCTCGCCCACCGTCTTCAAGGACGCCACCGGCAAGGTGATCACCATGGCCCCGGGTCGCACCTGGATCGAGCTGCTCCCCGACACCTCGACGTCCTCGGTGGTCGCTGCTCCGGCCACGACCACCACGACGACGACCAAGGTCAAGGCCAAGAAGTAGGGCTGATCGACGCCTGATCGGGAGCGCCCTGCGATGCATCCCGAACGTCGCCCGCAGCGGCGGCTGACGTGACCGGGCCCATCGAGAGCGCCGATCGCTCGGCGGCTCGCTGAGCAGGAGGCTCGATCACCCCTGGGTGCCCGCAGCGCTGCTCGGCGTGGTGGGCTCGGGGTGTCTCTCCCGTGGCGCTCCTGGGTCCTGGCCGTCGCCGCAGCGATGCCCTTCGGCCTCGTGCCGCTCTGGAAGGTGAGCTCGATATGTAGACATCCCCCTCCACCGATGCGGAGGGGGATGTCACTCGGGATCTGAGGTGGCGATGGCCACCTCGATGACGATCTCGCTACTCGATCGAGATCGGGACGTCGTCCGGGTCGAGTGCTTCGACCTTCGCCTCGACGGCGACCTCTTCGACCACTGCCTTGAGGTGGTCGCGGACCCGCTGGTCGATCTCGGCCATGAGCTGAGGGTTCTCCTGGAGGAAGTTCTTGACGTTCTCACGGCCTTGACCGAGCTGCTCACCCTCGTAGGTGAACCAGGCACCGGCCTTCTTCACGAAGCCGAGGTCGACGGCGACGTCGAGGAGCGAGCCCTCGCGGCTGATCCCCTGGCCGTACATGATGTCGAACTCCGCCTGCTTGAACGGTGCGCCACACTTGTTCTTGACGACCTTGGCCCGGGTGCGGTTCCCGACGATGTCGGTGCCGTCCTTGATCTGCTCGATCCGCCGGATGTCGATGCGGATCGAGGCGTAGAACTTCAGCGCCCGTCCACCGGGGGTCACCTCGGGCGAGCCGTAGATGACGCCGATCTTCTCCCGGAGCTGGTTGATGAAGATGCAGATCGTGTTGGACTTCGAGAGGTTCCCGGTGATCTTGCGCAGCGCCTGGGACATCAGGCGGGCCTGGAGGCCGACGTGGGTGTCGCCCATCTCGCCCTCGATCTCGGCCCGGGGCGTCAGCGCGGCCACCGAGTCGATGACGATGACGTCGAGGGCTCCGGAGCGGATCAGCATGTCGGTGATCT
>JADGOD010000203.1 GCA_017883125.1 Acidimicrobiales bacterium | reverse complement strand
GGGCATCGCCTCGGGCGAGACCATCGCCACGCTTGCGATCACCGAGGACTCGGGGCGCTGGGAGCTCGACGCCATCGCTCTTCCCGCCACCAAGGACGGTGACTCTTGGGTGCTCAACGGCGCGAAGAACTACGTGATCGACGGCTTCACCGCCTCGCTGATCCTGGTTGCCGCCCGCACCGCTGCTGGTCTGAGCCTCTTCGCCGTCGACGGTGATGCAGAGGGCCTGATCCGAGAGTCGCTCTCGACGATGGACCAGACCCGCAAGCAGGCTCGACTCGAGTTCGAGAACACACCGGCCCGCCTCATCGGCACCGATGGTGCTGCCGGGCCCGGACTTGAGAAGACCCTGCAGCTCGCAGCCGTCGCACTCGCCGCCGAGCAGGTCGGTGGCGCCCAGCGCTGCCTCGACAACGCCGTGGAGTACGCGAAGAACCGCATCCAGTTCGGCCGCCCCATCGGAAGCTTCCAGGCCATCAAGCACAAGTGCGCCGACATGCTCCTCGAGGTCGAGTCGGCGAAGTCTGCGGCGTACTACGCAGGCTGGGCTGCCGCAGAGGACAACGACGAGCTCCCGGTCGTGGCCAGCCTGGCCAAGTCGTACTGCTCAGAGGCCTACTTCCACACCGCAGCGGAGAACATCCAGATCCACGGCGGCATCGGCTTCACGTGGGAGCACCACGCCCACCTGTACTTCAAGCGCGCCAAGTCCTCCGAGATCCTCTTCGGTGAACCGGCATACCACCGCGAGCTGCTGGCTCAGAAGCTCGGGATCTGAGCCGGGCCTCGGCGCTCGCGCCATTGTCACTCCAGACGATCCCCGTCGCCGGGGAATCCGGTGTCATCAACACCGAGCTGGCGACAGCACCGAAGGCGACGGCCAGCGGTCAGCTCCTCCTCCTCTGTCATGGCCTGCCGCTGAGCCGCGGCGGCGGCCGTATCGCCAGCCAGCTGCTTCCCGATCTCGCCGAGCGGGTCAGCGCCGAGTCCGGCTGGACGGTAGCGGTCGCCTCCCTCCGGGGAGTGGGTCTCTCTCCCGGCACGTTCTCGGCGTCAGGGTGGCGCAAGGACCTCGCTACGGTGATCGCCGAGCTGACACCAGGTCACACCGGCGTGGTGCTGGCTGGATTCGGCCTTGGCGGGGCACTGGCGCTCCGGATGGCGGTCGACGACGAAGACGTCCGAGGGGTTGCCACCTTCGCCACTCCTGCCGATCTCGGTGCATGGTGCGGTCCAGCGGAGCAGTTCGCCGCCTCGTGCCAGCGGGCTGGCGTCGTCGATAAGGAACCGCTCATGGCCCCCAACCAGCTCGTGGCCGACGTTCTCGCCCTCGATCCCCTCGGGGCGGCTGCGCTCATCCCGCCCCGGAGGATGATGATCGTTCACGGGTCTGATGACCCGATCGTCCCGCTGTCCGCAGCACGCCAGCTCGTCGACGCGGCGGAGGGGCATGCCGAGCTCCGGATCATCCAGGGGGCGGGCCACTGGCTTCGAGCTGACCCACGCATGGTGGCGACCCTGATGGGGTGGCTTGACCGGCTGCGTTAGTCGCCGATCTCGGCATCGATAGCCCTTCTCAACGCCTTCGCCGCTGCGTACGGGTCGTCGGCATAAGTCAAGGCGCGGACCACGACGAAGTGCTCCACGCCGGCGGCGACGAGCTCGGGCACCCGCTGAGCGGTCACGCCACCTGTCACGAACACCGGGACCGGCGATACACCGACGGCCTCGGTGGCATAGGCGATGCCGGTGCCGGGCCGGCCGGGCTTCGTCGGTGTCGCCTCGATGGGTCCGGCCGAGAGGTACGTCACCCTCTCGCTGACGGCAGCAGCCAGCTCGTCGGAGGCGTGGGTCGACAGCCCGATGATCGCGTCGTCACCGAGGATCGCGCGGCACACGTGGACCGTCACATCGTCCTGTCCGACGTGGACCCCGTCGGCTCCGAGGGCAAGGGCCAGATCAGGGCGGTCGTTCATGATGAACGGAACCGAACGCTCGGCGCAGACCGCTTGGCACCGGGCAGCCATCTCGAAGAGCCCACGGGCCTCGAGGTCCTTCTCCCGGAGCTGGACGATGTCGACTCCGCCGTCGATGCACTGGGCCAGGAAGTCCTCGATGTCGCTCCGGGCGTTGGTGCAGAGGTAGAGGCGCCGCTTCTCGAGTGAGATCAACTGGCTGCCTTCGCTTCCTTCTTCGCATTGGCCTTGAAGGCCCGGACCTTCTCGAGGCTCTCGGCGTCGACGATGTCAGCCACCGATCGGAACGAGCCCACCTCGCTGTACGGAGCGCAGACCTGCTCCCAGCCCGGCGTCGTCAGCCCGAGCTGCTTGCCCAGGAGGGCGATGAAGATCTTCGCCTTCATCTCGCCGAAGCCGGGAAGGGACTTGACCCGCTTGTAGAGGTCCGCTCCGTCGACGGCGTCGAGCCAGATCCTCTCCGCGCTGCCACCGAACTCGTCGACGACCGCCTGGCACAGCGCCTGGGTCCGAGCGGCCATCGAACCGGGGTAGCGGTGGAGTGCCGGCTTGGCCGAGAAGGTCGCCGCGAGTGCATCGGGATCCATCGATGCGATGTCTGCTGCGTCGAGGGGATGGCCCAGCCGGTGGCGCAGCACCTCGGGCCCGCGGAAGGCCCACTCCAGGGGGATCTGCTGGTCGAGGACCATGCCGATCACGAGGGCGAGAGGGCTCTCGGTCAGGAGCTCGTCGGCCGTGGGATCGCCGGTCAGGTTGAGTCGTTGCACTGGCATCGGACAATCCTCGCGCAACGCAGTGACACGGTGAGGTCACAGCTCCTCGAACTTCGTAGGTGAGAGAATGATCTGATGACGTATTGCGCAAGCTTCGACAAGTCCGCATCTCTCCGAGGTGCATGCCAGTGACGACTCGGATCTACACCGACGGATCGTGCCTCTCGAACCCCGGCCCGGGCGGATGGGCCTGGGCGATCCCCGACGGAGCCTTCGGTTCGGGTGCTGAGCCCCAGACGACGAACCAGCGCATGGAGATGGCCGCTGCGCTGGAGGCACTCCGGTCGAACGACGATCCTGAGGTCGAGATCGTCAGCGACTCGACCTACGTGGTCAAGTGCTTCCAGGATCGCTGGTGGGAGGGCTGGAAGCGTCGAGGTTGGAAGAACAGCCAGGGCAAGCCGGTGGCCAACCAGGACCTGTGGGTGCCGCTCTTCGACCTGGCGCTCGATGAGAGGCGTTCGGTCACGTTCTCCTGGGTCAAGGGCCACTCCGGCGACACGTGGAACGACGTGGTCGACCAGCTCGCGCTGGAGGCCGCCAAATCTCAGCGTGGCCGCAGCGGCGGCTGATCGTCCCGCCTGATCCGGGACCTCTGTTGCGTCGGTAGCATCAGGGGGCACGATGCTCGTTCGCCCACGGGGCGACAAGGAAGGACGGTCGATATGCCAGGTGAACCAGCCACCTACGACGTGGTGGTCATCGGCGGAGGCCCAGGTGGGTATGCCGCAGCACTCTACGCTGCCGGTGCGGGGCTCAACGTTGCACTCGTCGAGCGCGACAAGGTGGGGGGAACCTGCCTGCACCGAGGTTGCGTCCCGGCCAAGGAGTTCCTCGAGACCGCCACCGTCTGGCGCACGCTCGAGCGCGCCGAGGAGTTCGGAATCACCGCTGCGAGCCCGGCACTCGACTTCTCCGTGAGCCAAGCCCGCAAGGGCTCGGTCGTCGACACCCTGTTCAAGGGCCTCTCGGGCCTCCTGAAGAACCGTACCGTGACGGTCCTCTCGGGGACCGGCCAGCTGGGCCCGGACCACACCGTCGAGGTCGTCGACGGCGATGATGCCGGGACCAGCCTGCATGGCAGCTCGATCATCTTGGCCCCAGGGTCCGTGCCCCGCACCCTGCCCACGTTGGAGGTCGACGGCTCGCTCGTCGTGACCTCTGATGAGTTCCTCGAGCTGAGCGAGCTGCCATCGAGCGCAGCGGTCGTCGGCGGTGGGGCGATCGGGTGCGAGTTCGCCTCGCTCCTCTCCGACCTCGGCGTCTCGGTCACCGTGGTCGAGGGCCTCGGCTCGATCCTCGCCGGGTGCGATGCCGACGTGGCCAACGTTGTGGCCCGCTCGTTCAAGAAGCGCAAGATCCAGGTCATCACCTCAGCGACGGTCACCGGGCACACCCCTGCCCCCGACGGTGCCTCGACCTCACTCGAGATCGAGGGGCGCGACCCGATTTCGGCAGAGATGGTCGTCGTCTCCGTCGGTCGCCGACCCCGCACCGAGGGCCTCCTCGCTGACGGGGTGGGCGTGACGATCGACGAGCGCGGCTTCGTGACGGCCGACGCCTATCAGCGGACGTCGCTCGCCGGCGTCTATGCCGTCGGTGACGTCGTGGCCGGATCGCCGCAACTCGCCCACGTCGGCTTCGCCGAGGCGATCGTGGCGGTCAAGACGATCCTCGGTGAGGCCGTGGTCCCCGTTGACTACTCCTCGGTCCCTTGGGCCATCTACTGCCACCCAGAGGTGGCGTTCGCCGGGATGACCGAGGCCCAGGCCAAGGAGAAGAACCTCGAGGTGGTGGTCAAGAAGGACCCCTTCGGAGGGAACAGCCGGGCGCGCATCATCGGCGAGACTGAGGGGATGGTCAAGGTGATCGCCGAGAAGCGCCCCGATGGATCTGCCGGTCGCATCCTCGGTGTTCACATGGTCGGCCCGTGGGTGACCGAGCAGCTCGGCGCCGGATATCTGGCCGTGAACTGGGAGGCGACGGCCGAAGAGGTCGCTCAGTTCATCCAGCCCCACCCGTCGCTCTCGGAGACCTTCGGCGAGACCCTTCTCGCCCTCTCGGGTCGGGGGCTCCACGTTGGCTGACGTGATCCTTCCTGCCCTGGGTGAGTCGATAACCGAGGGGATCATCACGAAGTGGTTCAAGGCCGTCGGCGAGACCGTCGAACGCGACGAGCCGCTCTTCGAGATCTCTACCGACAAGGTCGACTCCGAGGTCCCGTCTCCCGCCAGCGGCGTTCTCATCGAGATCCGTGCCGAAGAGGGCGACACCGTGCTCGTCGGCGCAACGCTGGCGGTCATCGGTGACAGCGCCGAGGGGATCGCTCCTCCGGCCACCCCTGCGCCGGCGGCGCCCGCTCCGGGCCAAGCTCCGGCACCGGTGGCAGCGCCCGCTCCCGCGGCAGCGGCTCCCGCCGCCCAAGCGACGACGTCAGGCACGACGAACTCCCCGATGGTGCGTCGGATCCTCGACGACGCCGGCGTGTCTGCCGGGTCGGTGGACGCCACGGGTCCCGGAGGTCGAATCACCCGGGCTGACGCCGAGCGCGCCGCTGCGGCTCGAGCCACCACAGCACCGCTGAGCGGCCGTGCACCGGTCTCGCTCCTCGAGACGTCGGGCACCGGAACGGCGACCCAGGGCTTCGTGGCCATCGAGGCCAGCTACGAGTCCGTCGAGCTGGCCCGTCGCTCACCCGCCGCCCGAGCAGCCCAGGGCGAGGGGATCGTCCTCGACGACGTGGTCTTCGCCATCCGGGCTGCCGTCGAAGCGCTCGCCGAGTTCCCAGCGCTCAACGCGTCGGTTGGACCTGCGGGGGCGGTCGCGCACAGCTCACGGAACATCGGGGTCGCCATCGACGTCGCCGATGGCCTCCTCGTCCCCGTCGTCAGTGGCGCACAAGACCTGAACCTGCGGGGTCTCTCCCGTCGACTCGCAGAGGTGCTCGACCGGGCCCGAGCGGGGCAGCTGGGCGTCGAAGATCTCGTGGACGGAACCTTCACGGTCGCCCCGGCGGCGTCACCCGAGGTCTACCTGTCGGTTCCTCCGCTCATCGAGTCCCAGGTGGCGGTCTTGAGCGTCGACGGCGTATCGCGCCAGGCCGTCGTGCTGACCGGTGAGGACGGCACCGATTCGATCGCCGTCCGCTCGGTCGGGATCCTCGGACTCGGATTCGACCGAAGGGTCATCGACGGCACCACTGCGACGAGGTTCCTCTCCCGAGTCGCCGAGCTGCTGGCGACCCAGGACTGGACCGCCGAGCTCTGATGGAACCGCTGCGGGTCCGCTCCCTGGGTCGGGTCTCCTACACCGAAGCACGTGATCTCCAGCAGGCCTTCGCGACCTCGCAGCATGACTACGTCATGCTCCTCGAGCATCCGGCCACCATCACATTGGGACGAAGCGCAGATCCGGCGCATGTCCTGATCGACCCTGCGACCATCGGAGCATCGCTCGTCGAGGCTGATCGCGGTGGTGACGTGACGCTGCACGCTCCGGGCCAGCTCGTCGGCTACGCCCTGATCTCGATCGACAACGATCCGAAGGCGATCACCGGCCACGTCAGGCTCCTCGAGCAGGCGGTCATCGACACGGTCTCGGCCTTCCTCGACGACGACGCCGTCGGTGGGATCGGTCGCCTGGAGGGGTATCCCGGGGTGTGGGTGGGCGTCGACACCGAGTGCCCGGAGAAGATCGCGGCGATCGGTGTCCGCACCGAGAGGATCGACGGCCGGCGGCGGACGCTCCACGGCGTGGCCCTCAACGTCACGACCGACCTTGCGCTGTTCGATGCGATCGTTCCCTGTGGGATCACCGGCAGGGGGGTGACGTCGCTCGCCGCATGTGGATCCGACGCCAGCGTCGGCGACGTCGAGCGATGCCTCTCCGAGAGGCTCTCCGAGAGGCTCTTCCCGGGTCGCGACGTCGAGCGGGCCTCCGTCGGCGTGGTCGACGAGAGCTCCGATCGGCCGTTGGGGGCCGAGTCGATGTCTCGGCGTCGCCTGCGTGCCGCGGGGGTCGACCCCGACGAGGGCCTGGCGATCTCGACGAGGAAGCCCGAGTGGCTCCGGGTTCCCGTGAACCTCGGCGAGGGCTACCGCACCACCGCGTCAGTCGTCAGCGACCTGGGGTTGGTGACGGTCTGCGAAGAGGCAGGGTGTCCCAACATCTTCGAGTGCTGGGCCGATGGGACGGCGACCTTCATGGTCAACGGAGAGCGATGCACCCGGGCGTGTGGGTTCTGCCTCGTCGACACGAGCAAGCCCCTCGCCCTCGATCCCGAGGAGCCCGAGAAGGTGGCCGAGGCGGTCGAGCGGATGGGTCTCGCCCACGCGGTGGTGACGTGCGTCGCCCGGGACGACCTCGCCGACGGCGGGGCCGGGGCGATCGCCGAGACGATCCGGTCGATCCGCCGGCGTCGCCCTGACACGGCCGTGGAGGTGCTGATCTCCGATCTCAAGGGAAGCCTCGATGACCTCGATCTGATCCTCGATGCCCGACCGGACGTGCTCAACCACAACATCGAGACCGTCGCTCGCCTCCAGCGGGCAGTCCGCCCGTCGGCGGGCTACGCCCGGAGCCTGACCGTGCTCGCCCGGAGCGCCAGGGCGGGCCTGACGACGAAGTCGGGGATCATGGTCGGTCTCGGCGAGAGCGACGAGGAGATCATCGAGACGCTCGGGGACCTCCAAGCGGTCGGGGTCTCGTTGGTCACCATCGGCCAGTACCTGAGGCCGACCACGTCGCACCTTCCCGTCGCCCGGTATGCCGAGCCGGCGGTCTTCGAGCACCTCGCCGAGGAGGGACGTCGTCTCGGTCTCTCCCACGTCCAGTCCTCGCCGTTGACCCGCTCGAGCTATCACGCTCGGGAGGCCGCCGATGCCGCCACGCCGGTTCGGGTCGCTCTCCTCAGCCGTCCCTAGCGCTCCAGGACGGCGACGCACTCGACGTGCTCGGTCATCTCGAAGAGATCGAACGCCCGCAGCGAGATGCACCCCCATCCCTGATCGAGCAGGACCTTCAGGTCACGGGCGAACGTGGCGGGGCTGCAGGAGACCATCACGATGCGATGGAGCGCCATGGACCGACCGAGGAGGCGGAGCGCGTCGCGGTTCACCCCGCTGCGAGAGGGGTCGAGGACCGCGTGGGTGGTCCCCCCGAGGGCGGCGTGGACCGACGAGTGGCTCACCATCTGGTGGCGCACAGTGGCCCACGAGAGCTCAGCCAGGTTCTCCTGTGCGTCAGCCACGGCCTGGCCGGAGGCCTCGATCCCGGTGACCGATCCGGTGGGGCCGACGGCGAGGGCGATCGGCTTCGTGAACAGCCCAGCACCGCAGTAGAGGTCGAGGACGTGATCACCGGGCTCGAGGTCGAGTCCGTCGAGGACGGCGTCGAGCAGGACCTCGGGAGCCCGGCGGTGGATCTGCCAGAAGGAGCCGGCTGAGACGGCGAAGTCGAGACCAGACACCTCGGTGACCTGGACGGCCGGATCGGCCTCGAGCACGTCGTCCCCCTCGCCCAGGATCGCCTCTTCCTCATCGAGGGATCTGGCCATCACCGAGATCGACGGGGCGTCGCTCCCCACGAGGGCGACGACCTGGACGTCGGTGCCCGGCTCCCAGTGCTTCGAGGAGAGGTCGAGAGCCGTGATCGCCTCGACCCCGAGCGGGCAGGAGTCCACCTCGATCAGGTCGTGGCTCTGGCGCTTGCGCATGCCGAGGGTGCCGGACTCCGTGACGCCGTAGCGAACACGGGTCCGGGTGCCGAGTCCTCCGTCGCCGTCATCGAACGCCTCCACGGCCACGTCGAGGTCGAGCTTGGCGATCCGCGTCAGCTGCTCGGCGAGGAGCTGGCCCTTGTAGGTGCGCTGGG
>JADGOD010000027.1 GCA_017883125.1 Acidimicrobiales bacterium | reverse complement strand
CTCCTGGGCAACGACGCCTTGGACCGAACCGGTCGTTGGGGATCAGCACCACGTGCCGCTCCGCGACGATGCGCATCTGCGCGACGCCGGCCATGCTCGTCGCCGGGCTGGCTCGGTTCGACCCTCGTCGCGATGGGCCTGGCGTCGGAGGTTGAGGTACTCGCCGATGCTGCGCTGCGAACTCGGCGCGGCGATCGCTGAGCGGGATCTCATGGAGCCCGGGCCCTTCACTCATCGAGGTGCTCGCGCCCACCGACATCGACTTCGCACGGTCCGAGAGCGCCGCCGAGGCCGTCCCGAGGTCGCTCTCCGGCGCGGAGCTGAGGTGGCAGCACCCTCGAAACCTCCTGTGGATCGGCGAAGGAAATCGTGATAAACGTCGAACGCAAACTTCTTACTTCAGGTACGTACCCGACCCTCAGGGAGTTCTGACATGCCCGTGCGCCACAACCACTGGATCGGCGGCAAGGCCGACGAGCCAACGAGCGGGGCCTACCTCCCCACACTCGACCCCGTAACGCGCCAGCCTGGCGACGAGGTCGCGGCGGGGTCGTCAGCCGACGTGGACCGGGCGGTAGCCGCGGCCTCGGCAGCTCAGCCGGAGTGGGCGCGTCGCTCCGCCGCAGAGCGGTCCGAGGTCCTCCACCAAGTCGCGAACGCCATCGAGGCCGGGGCCGACGAGCTCATGGAGCTCGAGCGTGCATGCACGGGCAAGGTCACCGGCCAGCTGAAGATGGAAGTTGACATGTCAGTTGCCTACTTCCGGTACTACGCCGGGGTGCTTCGCTCCCAGCACGGCCGCACGATCGACCAGGGGGGTGGCACCCACACCTACACCCGCCTCGAGCCCTACGGCGTCATCGCCGTCATCACGCCGTGGAACTTCCCGCTGAACCAGGCATGCCGAGGGCTGGCGCCGGCGCTGGCTGTCGGCAACGCCGTGGTGGCGAAGCCGTCGGAGTTCACCTCCACCTCGACGCTCCATCTCGCCCGACTGGCCACCGAGGCCGGCCTCCCCGCCGGCCTGCTGAACGTGGTCACCGGCATCGGTCCCGACGTAGGCACCCCCCTGGCCGGGCACCCCGCCGTGCGGCGCATCGCGTTCACGGGCTCGGTCCCCACCGGTCGGTACCTGGCCTCGATCGCCGCCGAGCGACTGATCCCTGTGACCCTCGAGCTGGGAGGCAAGTCACCGATCGTGGTGTTCGCCGATTCTCCACTCGACCGTGCCGTTGCCGCCGCTGTCTCTGCGGTGGCGATGAACGCCGGCCAGACGTGCACGGCCACGACCCGGCTGCTCGTGGAGGCCTCAGTGCACGACGAGTTCGTCGCCCGCGTGGTCGACGTGGTCGAGCGACTCGAGCCGGGTGTCGATTTCGGGCCGATGATCACCGAGAGCCAGTTCCGCAAGGTGCTCGAGCACTTCGCAACTGCCAGCGACGAGGGCGCGGTGCCCGCGACGGGAGGTTCCGCCTACGACGACGGACCCGCAGCGCAAGGCTTGTACATCCGACCGACCGTCTACGCCGGGGTGCGGCCCGATCTGCGGATCGCCCGCGAGGAGGTCTTCGGACCGGTGCTCGTCACGATGCCCTTCACCGATGAGGCTGACGCGCTGGCCATGGCCAACGACACCGACTACGGCCTCCTCGCCAGCGTCTGGAGCGGCGACGTCGCCCGCGGCTTGCGATTGGCCGAGCAGATCGACGCCGGCCAGGTGACCGTCAACGGGGGCGCTCTCACCATCGAGACCCCGCTCGGGGGCTACAAGCAGAGCGGCTACGGGCGGGAGAAGGGCCTCGAGGCTCTCCACGAATACGCTCAGACCAAGTCGATCAGCCTCTCGCTGAGCTGACAACCGACAAGATCGGACTGCGTCCAGGCCGAGTAGCTCGCTGTTGGCCACGATGACGACGTGCAATGCTTGCTCTTCGTCACACGCCAAGACCTACAAAGGGAGCACCATGGAAGAGACCGAGCAGCTGCGGGCTGCCCGCGCCATGCGCCGGGCGATGCTCGGTGACGACTACGTCGACAGCCAGACCGCCGATCCGGACCCCGTCGCCCAGCAGTTCCAAGACTTCGTCACATCGACGGCGTGGGGCGTCTGGACACGCGGCGGCGCACTCACTCCGCGCGACCGCAGCCTCCTGGTGATGGCGATGACGGCCGCGCTCGGCCGAATGGAGGAGTTTCGCCTGCACGCGGGCAGCACGGCGCAGACCGGCGTGACCGACGAGGAGATCGACGAGCTGCTGTTCCAGGTCGCTGCGTACTGCGGCGTCCCGGCCGGCATATCTGCCCGGCGCGAGATCCGAGCCCTCCGCTCAGCGAAGCCGTGAGCGCGGCGATCGAGGCAGTCGGCTTCATCGGCCTCGGCAACATGGGTAGCGCGCTCGCTTCGAACCTCGTGGGCACCGGCCACACTGTCGTCGCCCACGATGCCCTCGGCCCCGATCGCGCGCCCGATGGGGTCACCCATGTGCAAGACGTCGCCGAGGTCGCCCGCCGCTCCGAGGTGGTCGTGCTCAGCCTCCCTGACGGCTCGGCGTCAGAGAACGTGGCGCTCGCCATCCTCGCCGTCGCCGATCGCCGGGCCACACACGTGGTCGACACCTCGACGGTCGGCCCGAGCGCCGCGCGGTCAGTCGCCGCGCTGCTCGCCAACGAGGGGATCGCCTATGTCGACGCTCCCGTCTCGGGCGGCGTCGACGGCGCACGGGCGCGCACGCTGGCCGTGATGTACGCCGCTGCCGACGACGCGTGCGCATACGTTGAGCCGGTGCTCGCTGGCCTGAGCGACCGCCGCCACCGTGTCGGCGACCAGCCCGGGCTCGCGCAGGCGATGAAGCTCGCCAACAACTTCCTCTCGGCGACCGCGCTCGCCGCGACCAGCGAGGCGATCGCGTTCGGGACGGCCGCCGGCCTCGACATGGCAACGATGCTGGAAGTGCTGAACGGGGCGAGCGGCCGAAACACGGCGACGAGCGACAAGTTCCCCAACCACGTGTTGACCGGCCGCTACGCCTCCGGGTTCACCAACTCGTTGATGACGAAGGACATGAAGCTCTACCTGCGCGCCGTCGAGGAGGGTGGTGGCCCGTCGGCGATCGGGGCGACCACCGCGTCGGTGTGGGAGCAGTTCGCTGCCGCCGAGCCCGGCGCCGACTTCACCCGGATCTACCCCTTCGTAGAGGGATCGTGACGGCGCGCAGCGACGCATCAGTGCTCGACCTCAGACCATCAGAAGATAGGCACTGACGCAGACCACCAGCGGTTGTGCCGGTCAATGAGCTTGGCGGCGATGATCACCACGATGGTGAGTGCCAGCTGAGCGAGTCGGAGGACGACTCTTCTCGACCGGGGAGCGGATGACGAACCGCTTTGCGTCTTCGACTCGGTCACGAATCTGCTCCTCCGTGCCTCCATGCACCACGCGCGTCGGGCGGGATTCCCCGCGTCACCGAAGTTGCTCATGGAGTTCTGGTTGGTCGGGACTCAGTTCAGGCGGGGAGCACCTCTGGGAAGGTTTGTCTGTGGCCGTCCTCCATCTTCACTTCCGAGCTACGGAGCCTCCGGGGGGATCCCAGGCCGATCCATTTGGTCCCTATTCCAGCGATTCCCCTGTCTGGTTAACCGATCAAGCACCTGATGTCCCGGACCCGACGCATGGTACGTTGAGCCATGGCTTTTGCGACCGTGGAGGGGCTTCGGATCGGCTACGAGGTGATCGGTGAAGGTCGCCCGTGGGTCATCACTCCCGGAGGAAGGTTCAGCAAGGAATCCTCCGGGGTGCGAGAGCTGGCGACCGAGCTCGCCCGGCGGGGCAACCGCGTGCTCATCTGGGATCGACCGAACACCGGAGAGTCCGATGTGTGCTTCTCCGGGTCCTCCGAGTCAGCCATGCAGGCAGACGTCCTGGCCGGGCTGCTGCGGCACCTCGACATGGCGCCGGCCGTCATCATCGGAGGCTCGGGGGGGGCGAGGGTCTCGCTGCTCACTGCGGCACGCCATCACGACGTCGCCGCCGCCCTGGCGATGTGGTGGATCAGCGGCGGGATCTACGGCCAGATGACCCTCGGCGTGCACTACTGCGGCGGATCGCTCGCGGCGGCGTGGAAGAGCGGCGGCATGGAGGCGGTCGTTGCGCTCCCCGAGTGGGCCGAGGTTCTCGAGCGCAACAGCGGGAACCGCCAACGCTTCCTCGACATGGACCCCAAGGAGTTCATCGCGATCCTGGAGCAATGGATGGTGACCTACTGCCCCTGCGAGGGCGCGCTGATCTCCGGCCTTCCCGATGTGGACGCCCGCCAGCTCCGCATCCCTGCGCTCGTCCTCCGGAGCGGCGCGAGCGACGCGAACCACACCCTGGAGACGTCGGAGAAGCTGGCGGACCTGCTCCCGAACTCCCGGCTCGTCGACCCCCCTTGGGGCGAGAACGAGTGGAACGAGCGCTCCGCGTCCCGACCGGGAGCAAAGGGCGAGGGTCTCTTCGCCCGCTGGCCGCTCCTCGCCCCGATGCTCGACGAATGGGCACGCGAAGCGTTCAGCTGAGAGGGCCTCTTGTGGATGGCACGTGGCTCGTCGGGCGAACCCTCACCGTCTACGTCGCTGATCATCTCGCTGCGCAGGGCGGCTCTTTGACCTGCGCTTTTCAGGCCTGGCCCGCCCGACGACGGAGAGGGCCGCTCCGGCGAACCACGGCGGCCCTCTCCGCTCAGACGGCGACGGGGACCTTCAGCAGGCGAGCCATGTTCTCGCCCATGAGCTTGCGGATCAGCTCCTCGGAGAGCCCCTTCTCCCTGAGCTCGGCGGTGTAGGCGGCCGGGTCCGCGAGGCCCTCGGGGTGCGGGTAGTCCGAGCCGAAGAGGACGTGGTCCTCGCCGATGAGCTCGGCCAGCTCAGCGAGGTCGTCCTCCCAGAAGGGGCTGATGTAGATGCAGCGCTTGAAGGCCTCGATCGGGTTCTCGGGGAAGTCCTGCGGGGCCTTCTTGTAGAGGTTCTTCATCCCCAGGAGCAGCGGCCGGACCCAGCTCATGCCGTTCTCGACGATCGCGATCCTTAGGTCAGGGAAGCGCGTGAGGGCGCCGTGGCAGACGAGAGAGGATGCGGCGTCCTCGATGGCCCGCCAGGACTGGAGCATCCGGAAGGTCTGCGGCACGAAGGGGAGCATCTCGGTGTTGCCGCCCGTCCACTCGCTGACGTAGCGGGAGTATCCGCTGTCGGAGGAGTGCATCATGACGGGGATGTCCGCCTCGACGACCCTCGCCCAGAAGGGGTCGAACTCGGGAAGCGCGAAGGAGCGTGGCCCGCGCAGACCGGGGACCGGGGCGGGCCGAATCAAGATGGTGCGCGCACCGCGCTCGAGGACCCACTCGAGCTCCTCGATGCCCTTCTCGACGATGCACGGGCTGATCACCGGCGTCGTGAAGATCCGGTCCTCGTAGTTGAAGCCCCAGGTCTCGTGGATCCACTCGTTGAGTGCGTGGATCACGACGTGGATCGTGTCCGGTTCGGTGCGCATCCGCTCCTCGATGACGCTGGCCAGCGTCGGGAACATCAGGGCTCGGTCGATGCCCTGCTCGTCCATCAGCTTGAGCCGGGAGGCCGGCTCGCGGAACGCCGGGGGTGAGGGAATCGGCTTGCCGAACATCTCGCGGCGACTCTTGCCCTCCGGGTTGCCGACCCGGTAGTACTCCTCCT
>JADGOD010000202.1 GCA_017883125.1 Acidimicrobiales bacterium | reverse complement strand
TCTGTTCCCGAGTGAAGATGCCGCCACATGGCTCACCCGGGCCAGCTTCGGCCGCCAGCCCGAGCCCGCCCAGATCGAGCTGGCTCGGTCGCTGACGCAGGCCACGTCGACGCTGCTCATCGAATCGCTCCTCGATCCGCTCTTCGGCTTCGACGGCCGGGATGGGCTGTCGTCGATCGACGTCCCGGTCACCGTGGTGGTGGGGAGTCGGGATCACATCGCCCCCGTGCGCCAGGCCCGACGGCTCGTCGACGGGATCGAGAACTCGAATCTCGTGATCGTGAGGGATGCCGGTCACATGGTGATGCTCGAGGATCCCGATGCGCTCTGCACGGTCCTCGAGGCGGCAGCCGCCGGGGTGGGCTGATGGGCGGCGACATCGTGTCGCTCGAGGAGCTCTCCCGCCGAGCAGCGTCGTGCACCGCCTGCGTCCTCTCGGCCACGAGGAGACGAGTGGTCTTCGGGACCGGGACCCCGCACGCGCCGCTCATGATCGTCGGAGAGGGGCCCGGCGTCGAAGAGGACGCCAAGGGCCTCCCCTTCGTCGGGCGCTCCGGCGCGTTGCTGGGGACCCTCCTCGATGAGGTCGGCCACGACCGCTCCGCAATCTACGTGACCAACACCGTCAAGTGCCGCCCACCGGAGAATCGGAACCCACGAGCCGGCGAGATGGCGGCGTGCCGGCCTTTCCTCCATGGCCAGCTGGAGCAAGTTGATCCGAAGGTCGTCGTCACGCTCGGGAACGTGGCCACAAGGGCCCTGCTCGGGACCACAGCGACGATCACCTCGCTGCGCGGCCAGCGGAGGGTGTCGCCGCACACCTCGGCGATCGTGATCCCCACGTTCCACCCGGCCGCCGGGCTCCGGGGTGGTGAGAGAGTGGTGGCCATGATCCGCGCCGATCTCGCACTTGCCGCGGCGGTCCTCACCGAGTCCGGTCGATGACCGTCGAGCTGCGCACCTCATCGGTCGACGAGACACGGTGCTTCGGCGAGACGCTCGCCGGGCTCCTCTCCCCGGGTGCCGTGGTGGTCCTGATCGGGGATCTCGGAGCGGGCAAGACGGCGTGCACCCAGGGGATCGCGCGCGGTCTCGGCGTCGAAGACCGCGTGACCAGCCCGACCTTCACCATGATGGCCACCCATCGGGCTGACGGACGCCGAGGGATCTCCTCGTTCCTCCACGCCGATCTCTATCGGGTCGGCTCCGGGGTGGAGGCCGACGACCTGGCGATCGCCGAGCTGGTCGAAGACGGCGGGGTGGCTGCCGTGGAGTGGGGGGACATCGCTCCAGACGTGCTGGGTCGACACCGGGTCATGGTGAGCCTTCGATTCGGCGACGGTGACGATGAGCGGCTGATCACGGTCGACGCCGACGAAGCGATGATCGATCAGGCGGAGCTCGACTCCGCGCTGGCTCCCTGGAGGGCATCGTGAAGATCCTGAGCCTCGAGACGGCGACGGCCGCCGGGGCGGTGGCCCTGGTGGTCGACGGAGAGGTCCTCGGCGAGCGTGTGACCACGACGAGCCGCGAGCACACCGAGACGCTTCTCAGCGCGGCCGACCAGATGCTCAACGAGGCGGGCCTGGCGGTCCACGACCTCGACGCGATCGTCGTCGACATCGGACCCGGCCTCTTCACGGGCCTCCGTGTCGGTGTCGCCACCGCTCGCAGCCTGGCGAGTGCCTCAGGGGTGGCGCTGGTCCCGGTGACCAGCCTCCACGTGCTGGCCCTCGCGGCCGAGACCGAAGGCTCCGCGGGGGTCCTCGCCGTCGTCGACGCACGTCGAGGTGAGGTCTTCGCCCAGGCGTTCGCCGTCGATGGCGTCGACCGCCGACCGCTCTGTGACCCGGTCGTCGCCGACCCGGGGTCGCTCGCCTTGTTCTGCATCGAGCACCTTGGGGCGTTCTCGGAGGTCTCGATCGTCGGTGACGGTGCGCGCCGCTACGGCAGCGATGTCGCCCAGATCCCCGGGGGCCGTGTCATCGAGGCGGCGACCATACCCTCGCCGGCGGTGGCGGCCCAGCTGGTGGAGCGGGGCGGGGAGATCGTGGCCACCGATCCGACCTCGGTGGTGCCGCTCTACCTGCGGGACCCTGATGCGGTGGCGAACTTCTCGGTCGCTCGATCCCGAACGACGCCGTGAGCGCCATCACGATCTCGGGCGTCACCCGACGGGACCTCCGGCGTGTCCTCGCTATCGAGGAGGCGTCGTTCCCCGACCCGTGGTCCGATGCGCTCCTGCGCGGCGAGATCGAGATGCTCAGCTCTCGGCGGTACACCAAGGCCACGGTCGGTCGGCGTGTGGTGGGCTATCTCGGCCTGATGTTCGTCGACGACGAGGTCCATGTGAACACCTTGGCCACCGACCCCGAGGCACGGGGTCGAGGTGTCGCCACGCGCTTGCTCCTCGATGGGATCGACGCAGCGCTCCGTCTCGGTGGCAGGCACCTCACGCTCGAGGTGGCGGCATCGAACGAGGGTGCGCAGTCCCTCTACCGGCGATTCGGGCTAGCTCCCGTGGGCGTGCGGCGCGGGTACTACGCCGGGGGCGAGGACGCCATCGTGATGTGGTGCCGTGATCTCGATTCGGAGCACGAGGTTGCTCGGAGAACGGGTCTTGCGGAGTCCCTAGGCTCGAACTCGTGAGCGCGCCCAGGATCCTGGCCATCGAGACCAGCTGCGATGAGACGGCAGCGGCCGTCGTCGACGAGAGCCTCCACGTGATCTCCTCGGTCGTCTCCAGTCAGATCGATCTCCACGCCCACTTCGGCGGTGTGGTGCCCGAGATCGCCGGGAGAGCTCACGTCGAGCTGCTCGAACCGGTGGTGGCCCAGGCGATCTCGGAAGCCGGCGGCTCGATGACGGATCCTCGGATCGAGGCGGTCGCCGTGACCAACGGACCGGGCCTGATCGGCTCCCTGCTCGTGGGCCTCTCGGGAGCGAAGGCGATGGCGATGGCGTGGGGAGTCCCCTTCGTCGGGGTCAACCACCTCGAAGGTCATCTCTTCGCGGCTCAGCTCGAGGCTGATGGCGTGCCGTTCCCGCACGTCACCCTGCTGGTCTCGGGGGGTCACACGATGCTCATCGCAGTCGACGCGCCGGGTCACTACCGGCTGCTCGGCTCGACGATCGACGATGCCGCCGGAGAGGCGTACGACAAGGTCGCCCGCTACCTGGGCCTCGGCTATCCCGGCGGACCGGCTATCGACCGGCTGGCTCGCCAGGGGGACCCCGAGGCTCTCCGATTTCCCCGGGCGATGAAGGATGACGGGCTGGACTTCTCGTTCTCGGGGCTCAAGACGGCGGTCGTCCGGGCCGTGGACAAGAACCCGGATCTCGACATCGCCGATGTGGTGGCCTCCTTCCAGGCAGCGGTCGTCGACGTGCTCGTGACCAAGTCGATGCGGGCGGTAGCGATGAGCGGGGCCAAGGCCCTTGTCCTCGGCGGCGGGGTGGCGGCGAACTCGTCGCTGCGTGCGGCCGCCACCGTAGCGGCCGAGGAGTCTGGGATCCCGTGCGCCCTGCCATCGATGGCCATGTGCACGGACAACGCGGCGATGATCGCGGCGGCCGGCTGGTACCGGCTCCGTGCGGAGGGTGGTGCAGAGCTGTCCTTGGCGGCCGACCCGTCGCTCGCTCTTCGAATGGAGGTGGCATAGATGAAGAACACCGACAAGCCCGTGTGGATCCCGCTCGACGTCTTGGCGCTCGATGCGGACCCCTTCGTCCAGTTCGAGCGGTGGTGGGAGGAGGCCGTCGCCGTCATGCGAGAGCCCGAGGCGATCTGCTTGGCCACCGCCGATGGCTCCGGCCAGCCCCGCGCCCGGATGGTCCTGCTCCGCGGCCGGGACGAGCGGGGATTCTCGATCTACACCAACTACTCGAGCCGAAAGGGCCAAGACCTCGCCGAGAACCCCAAGGCAGCGCTGCTCTGGTACGTCGAGCCCCTGGGCCGTCAGGTGAGGATCGAAGGCCGGGTCGAGAAGGTCTCGGCGCAAGAGTCCGATGAGTATTTCGCCGCCCGTCCTCGAGGGCACCAGATCGGGGCTCACGCCTCTTTCCAGAGCCAGGTCATCGCCGACCGGGCCCTCCTCGAGGACGCCGTGACCGAGGCGACCGCCCGGTTCGGAGGCCATGACGTCCCGCGTCCGGACCACTGGGGCGGCTACCGCCTGGTCCCCACCAGCTTCGAGTTCTGGCAGCACCGCGAGGATCGCCTCCATGACCGGGGCATCTACACCCCTCTCGTGGGTGGTGGATGGCAGGTCCAGCGCCACCAGCCCTGAGTGGCCACCGAGGACGGACCTCGTCGGGGCTGTCCTAGGCTTGAGCGGGTGACCGAGAACGAGACGCCCGGATCGGGCGACGACGAGACCACTCCGGGGAGCCCTCCCGAGCCCCAGACGGGGTACCTGCCTCCCTCGTGGGGAGACGAGGCCGACGACACCGTCCGCCAGCAGGACCTGGCTGGCTACGGCTGGCGAGTCCTCGGGTTCCTCGCCGACGCCGTGGTAGTCGGCGGGCTGCTGAGCGTCATCGCTCGGATCTTCCACCTCGGCTACTTCGCCGACTACTCGGTCGGCCTCGTCCTCCGGGCGTTCTACGCTGGGTTCCTTATCGCCTACTGGAACGGCCAGACCGTCGGGATGCGCCTGGTCCGCGTGCGCTGCGTGGAGGCCGAAGGCCGTGGGCCGGTCGTCCTTCCCCAGGCCATGGCTCGAGCATTCTCGGCCGAGCTCATCGCTGCGGCCAGCCTGATCGGCGTCCTCGGGGCGCTCGGACAGGCCGCGGACCTCTTGTGGCCTGCATGGGACCCGCAGAACCAGACTCTGCACGACAAGATCGGTCGGACCATCGTCCTGCGCTAGGGCGGTTCGCTCCGGCGAGGCCCGGTGGGAACGAAGCCGTTGGCGAGAGGGTTGGCACTCTCGTGATGAGTCTGCTAGTATTGGCACTCGCAAGGTTCGAGTGCTAACCAGCGCCAAGGAGGCTTCCTGATGAAATTGCATCCTCTTGACGACCGCATTGTGGTCCGTCCTGGAGAGTCCGAGGAGACCACCGCGTCAGGTCTGGTGATCCCCGACACCGCCAAGGAGAAGCCCCAGCAGGGCGAGGTCTTGGCAGTTGGACCGGGTCGTCGTGCCGAGAACAGCGGTGAGTTGATCCCTCTCGACGTCAAGGTGGGCGACACTGTCGTCTACTCGAAGTACGGCGGGACGGAAATCAACGTTGACGGCGAGGATCTCCTGATCCTCACCGGCCGTGACGTTCTGGCCAAGATCGACAAGTAGTCACTAATTCCAAGGTTCCAATGTTCAGCCCCCCGATGACACTCGGGGGGCTGAACGTGTGGACCTCTCACACGTAGGGAGATTCAATGGCCAAGATTCTGAAGTTCGACGAGGCCGCACGCCGCGGCCTCGAGGCGGGTGTCGACAAGCTGGCTGACACCGTCAAGGTCACGCTGGGACCCAAAGGTCGCAACGTCGTAATCGAGAAGAAGTTCGGCGCTCCGACCATCACCAACGACGGCGTCTCGATTGCTCGTGAGATCGAGCTCGAAGACCCGTTCGAGAACATGGGTGCACAGCTCGTCAAGGAAGTCGCCACCAAGACCAACGACGTGGCCGGTGACGGCACCACGACGGCGACGGTCCTGGCCCAGGCGCTGATCAAGGAAGGCCTCCGCAACGTGGCCGCCGGCGCAAGCCCCACCGGGCTCAAGCGCGGGATCGACAAGGCCGTGACGGCCGCTGTCGAGGCGATCGCCAAGCAGGCCAAGGAGGTCGAGGGCAAGGAAGAGATCGCCCAGGTCGCCTCCATCTCCGCCGGCGACACCTCGATCGGTGAAGCGCTCGCTGACGCCATCGACAAGGTCGGCAAGGACGGCACCGTGACCGTCGAAGAGTCGAACACCTTCGGCCTCGAGCTCGAGCTCACCGAAGGGATGCAGTTCGACAAGGGCTACCTCTCGCCCTACTTCGTCACCGACGCCGAGCGCCAGGAAGCGGTCCTCGAAGACACGCTCATCCTCTTCGCCAACGCCAAGGTCACCTCTGTCGGTGACCTCGTCCCGGTGCTCGAGAAGGTCATGCAGACGGGCAAGCCGCTGTTGATCATCGCCGAGGACATCGAGGGAGAGGCTCTCGCCACCCTCGTGGTCAACAAGATCCGTGGCACGTTCAACTCGGTCGCCGTCAAGGCTCCGGGCTTCGGCGAGCGCCGCAAGTCGATGCTCCAGGACATGGCGGTCATGACCGGCGGGCAGATCATCTCTGAGGAGGTCGGTCTCAAGCTCGAGTCGACGACCCTGGACCTGCTCGGCTCGGCACGGCGCGTCATCGTCACCAAGGACGCCACCACCATCGTTGACGGTGGGGGATCGGCCCAGGACGTGGCTGGCCGTGTCGCTCAGATCAAGCGTGAGATCGATGACACCGATTCGGACTGGGACCGCGAGAAGCTCCAGGAGCGACTTGCCAAGCTCGCCGGCGGCGTGGCAGTGCTCAAGGTCGGAGCGGCCACCGAGGTCGAGCTCAAGGAGAAGAAGCACCGCATCGAGGACGCGCTCAGCGCCACCCGCGCCGCCATTGACGAGGGAATCGTCGCTGGTGGAGGGACGGCGTTGGTCCGCAGCCGGTCTGCCGTGCTCAAGCTGATCGAGACCCTCGAAGGCGACGAGGCCACCGGTGCCAAGATCGTGGCGCACGCGCTTGAGGCTCCTCTCCGTCAGATCGCGCAGAACGCGGGTCTTGAGGGTGCGGTCATGGTCAAGGAGGTCGAGAACGCCAAGGGCTCGATCGGCCTCAACGCTGCGACCGGTGAGCTGGTCGACCTGGTCAAGGCTGGCGTCATCGACCCGGCCAAGGTCACTCGCTCGGCCCTGCAGAATGCGGCCTCGATCGCAGCGCTGCTGCTGACGACAGAGGCTCTGGTTGCCGACAAGCCCGACGACGCCGGTGACGCCGCCGCTGCTGCTGCAGCAATGGCGGGCATGGGCGGCATGGGTGGCATGGGCGGCATGATGTAGCCCTTCCGCTCCTGCGGAAACCCTCTGACACTGGCTGGGTGCTCTCTCACTGTTGAGAGAGCACCCAGCCGGTGTCGCGTCCGACCCTCGGTGGTCCTAGTCTCTGGAGGCAGATGTCATCGTCGTACCCTCAGATCATCCCGAGACCGGACAGATGGGAGATGGGAAGCCCTGCCCCATGGGCTTCGCTGGCCGACGCCGCTCGGCGGTCCATCGATCTGAGAAGAGTCCTGACGAGCCTCGAGGCAGCGGGGCTCCTCGGCCCTCCTCCTCACCCACCGGAGCCGGGCGGCGTCGACACCGTCGTCCGTGACGGGTTGCCGTCGACCGTAGAGATCCGGCACTCCGCGGTCCTGGTCGCTCTGTTCGAGGAAGAGGGAGAGGCCCGCGTGGTCCTCACCCGCCGGGCCACGCACCTGCGGACCCACAAGGGTGAGGTCAGCTTCCCGGGGGGTCGGATCGATGAGGGAGAAGACTGGGTCCAGGCAGCGCTGAGGGAGGCGTCAGAAGAGGTCGCCCTCGACCCGAGCTCCGCTGCGGTCGTCGGCCATCTTCCACCGGTCATGACGTTGGCGGCGTCGGCGCTCATCCAGCCGGTGATCGTGGTGCTCGACTCCCGCCCGACGCTCGAGGCCGCACCGAGCGAGGTCGAGCGGGTCTTCGACGTGGCGCTGGCCGATCTCCTGGCCGACGATGTCTTCCACGAGGAGCGGTGGCATCGCCCGGAGCTCCGTGGGCTGGACCCGGCGATGGAGAGCTTCCCGCTCTGGTTCTTCGAGATCTCGGGCGAGATGGTCTGGGGAGCGACCGGCCGGCTGCTCGTCGACCTCTTGACGACCATCCTCAGATAGCGGGTCGAGATCGAGGGGCGCCACGGGCTCGAGCCCGTGGCAGAGTCGATGGTGCACCGAGCCCTCCGCAGCTACATTTGACGGGTCGCGCAGGGTGCGCCGCCGCCCCGGAGAGGTCTCCGGCGCCGGTATTCTGGGGGCCTCTGGGCGACTAGCATGAGGTATCGCCGGAGGGTCGGCCCGGCGACTTGCGAATTCCCAGCGAGGCGCGGAGGAAAGCCGAAATGGCAGAGGTCGAGATCGGTATTTACAAGTCAGGGCGTCAGGCCTACGGGTTCGACGACATCGCGATCGTCCCGTCACGGCGTACCCGTGACCCCGAGGACGTTGAGATCTCGTGGGACATCGACGCGTTCCACTTCGAGCTCCCCATGATGGGCTCTGCCATGGACGGGGTGATCAGCCCGAGGACGGCGATCGAGATCGGACGCCTCGGCGGCCTCGGCGTGCTGAACCTCGAAGGGCTCTGGACCCGCTACGAGGACCCGATGCCGCTCTTCGACGAGATCCGGGGCCTCGACGACGACAAGGCCACCGGCCGCATGCAGCAGATGTACCAGGAGCCGATCAAGCTTGAGCTGGTCACCCAGCGCATCCGTGAGCTCAAGGAAGCTGGCATCACTGCGTCGGCGTCGGTGACCCCGCAGCGCACCAACTTCATGGCGAAGGCCATCGCCGAGGCAGAGCTCGACATCCTGGTGATCCAGGGGACCGTCGTCTCCGCCGAGCACGTTTCGAAGACCGTGGAGCCGCTCAACCTGAAGCGTTTCATCAGGGAGTTCGACATCCCGACCATCGTTGGTGGCTGTGCGTCGTATCAGGCAGGTCTCCACCTGATGCGCACCGGTGCGGTCGGCGTGCTCGTGGGCGTCGGCCCAGGCAACGCGTGCACCACCCGAGGCGTCCTCGGGCTCGGCGTCCCTCAGGCGACCGCCATCGCCGATGTCGCCGGCGCACGGATGCGCCACCTCGACGAGACCGGCGTCTACGTCCACGTCATCGCTGACGGCGGCATGTCCAAGGGCGGCGACATCTCGAAGGCCATCGCCTGTGGTGCGGACGCCGTCATGCTCGGATCTCCGCTCTCCTCGGCCACCGAAGCCCCCGCCCCTGGCTTCCACTGGGGCATGGCGACCTTCCATCCGACGCTTCCTCGAGGGACCCGGGTCAAGACCCAGGTGCGCGGGACGCTCGAGGAGATCCTGCTCGGGCCCGCCCACCAGAACGACGGCCGGATGAACCTCTTCGGGGCGCTCCGTACGTCCATGGCCACGTGCGGCTTCCAGACGGCCAAGGAGTTCCAGAAGGCCGAGGTCATGGTGGCGCCGTCGCTCCAGACCGAGGGCAAGGACCTGCAGCGCTCGCAGGGCGTTGGCATGGGCCATTGAGTCCCTCTGAATCCACCGTCCTCGTCGTCGACCTCGGAGCGCAGTACGCGCAGCTGATCGCCCGTCGTGTGCGCGAGGCTCACGTCTACTCAGAGATCGTCCCTCACACGATCACCGCGGCCGAGGTCGCCGAGCGTCGTCCCGGGGCGATCATCCTCTCGGGCGGGCCGAAGTCGGTCTACGAGGAGCGCTCGCCGGGGATCGATCCGGCGATCTACGAGCTCGGCATCCCGATGCTCGGGATCTGTTACGGCGCCCAGCTGATGGCTCGTGACCTGAACGGAACCGTCACCGCCACCGGCCGGGGCGAGTACGGCAGGACCACGTTGAGCGCGACGACCTCGTCGCGCCTGCTCGACGCGTGGCCGACAGAGTCCGTGGTCTGGATGAGCCATGGCGATTCGATCACCGCTGCCCCTGAGGGAGCGATCGCACTGGCAACCACACCCGAGGCGCCGGTCGCCGCCTTCGCCGACGACGAGCGTCGCCGCTACGGCGTCCAGTTCCACCCTGAGGTGGCGCACACCGACCGCGGCCAGGAGCTGATCGCCACCTTCCTCCACGACCTCGCGGGCTTGGCACCCACATGGACCAATGTCTCGATCATCGAGGCCGAGGTGGCCAAGATCCAGGCGCAGGTGGGATCTGAGCGGGTCCTCTGCGCGCTGAGCGGTGGCGTGGACTCCGCCGTGGCCGCTGCGCTGGTCTACAAGGCCGTGGGCCACCAGCTCGTCTGCGTCTTCGTCGACACCGGGCTGATGAGGGCCAACGAGGCCGATCAGATCGAAGAGACGTTCCGGAACCAGTTCCACGTCGACCTCATCCACGTCAAGGCTGCCGACCGGTTCTTCGACGCGCTCGACGGCGTGACCGACCCCGAGCGCAAGCGGAAGATCATCGGCGAGCTGTTCATCCGCATCTTCGAGGAGGTGGCCCGCGACCTCGGTGCCGGCACCGGAGCAGAAGGCCCCCGCTTCCTCGTGCAGGGCACGCTCTATCCAGACGTCATCGAGTCCGGCTCCGGTCACGCCGCCAACATCAAGTCGCACCACAACGTGGGGGGCCTCCCCGAGGATCTCGACTTCGATCTGTGCGAGCCGCTGCGCGCGCTCTTCAAGGACGAGGTCCGTGCCGTGGGCGAGGAGCTCGGTCTGCCCGAGAACCTCGTGTGGCGCCAGCCGTTCCCCGGACCAGGGCTGGCCGTGCGCATCGTCGGAGAGGTGACGCGCGAGCGTGCCGAGATCCTTCGGAACGCCGATGCCGTCGTGGTCGACGAGATCCGCAAGGCGGGCCTCTACCGAGAGCTGTGGCAGTCCTTCGCCGTGCTCCCCGCCGTGAGGACCGTCGGGGTGATGGGTGATGCCCGGACCTACGCGTATCCCATCGTGATCCGTGCGGTGACCTCCGACGACGCCATGACGGCCGACTGGGCCCGCCTTCCCTACGATCTCATCGAGACGATCGCCAACCGCCTCATCAACGAGGTCGACGGGGTGAACCGGGTGGCGTTGGACGTGACGTCGAAGCCTCCCGGCACCATCGAGTGGGAGTGAGCGGCCCCCAGCCTGCGGCCTTCGATCTGCCCGGCTTGGGCGAGACACTCACCTCACCTCGAGAGCCCAAGCGGCTTGATGAGGCCGCATTGATCGAAGGACTGACCGACGATCAGCGCAAGGCCGTCATCCACAGGGGTGGCCCACTGCTGATCGTGGCTGGTGCCGGGTCTGGCAAGACGCGAGTCCTGACCCGACGGATCGCCCACCTGCTGGCTACCGGCGAAGCCCGACCGCACGAGATCCTCGCCATTACCTTCACCAACAAGGCCGCCGATGAGATGCGCAGCCGCGTCGTTGATCTTGTCGGCCCTCAGGCTCGCTCGATGTGGGTCTCGACGTTCCACTCGGCATGCATGCGGATGCTGCGCGCTTCGGCAGAGCGACTCGGCTACACGTCGAGCTTCACCGTCTATGACGACAGCGACTCGAAGCGGCTCTTCGAGCTGGTGATGGGTGATCTCAACATTGACACGAAGAAGATGCCCGTCCGCAGCGTGGCCAGCGTGATCTCGAGTGCCAAGTCCGAGCTGCTCACCCCGTCGTCGTTCGAAGAGCAGATCTCGAACCATGATCTCTACGGACCGCAGAAGATCGCCGTCTACCAGCGATACCAGGCACGCCTCAAGGCGGCCAACGCCATGGACTTCGACGATCTGCTCATGCAGACGGTCGAGCTCCTGCGCCAGCACCACGACGTCCTCGCCGCCTACCAGGAGCGGTTCAGCCACGTCCTTGTCGACGAGTACCAGGACACCAACCGGGCTCAGAACGAGCTCGTCCTCCTCCTCGGCGCAGCACGCCGCAACGTCTGTGTCGTGGGTGACTCCGATCAGTCGATCTATCGATTCCGCTCGGCCGACATCCGCAACATCCTCGACTTCGAGAAGACCTTCCCCGATGCGACGACCGTCGTGCTCGATCAGAACTTCCGCTCGACCGAGGTGATCCTCAACGCGGCCAACGCGGTGATCGCCAACAACACCGGCCGGATGGACAAGCGGTTGCGTCCCAACGACGAGGATCGGAAGGGCTCGAATATCAAGCGCTACCGAGCGGAGGACGAGTACGACGAGGCCCGGTGGGTGGCCACCGAGATCCGCCGCCACCAGAGCCAGGACGGGATCGGTCTCGGTGGCATCGCCGTCTTCTATCGGACCAACGCCCAGAGCCGCGTCATCGAGCTCGAGCTTGCGAATGCTCACATCCCCTACAAGGTGATCGGTGGCACGCGCTTCTACGATCGCAAGGAGATCAAGGACGCCATGGCCTACCTCCGGGTGGTCGCCAATCCCGCCGACGAGGTGTCGGCACGACGGATCGTCAACACTCCCAAGCGGGGGATCGGGATGACCTCGGTGACGAAGATCGGCCAGCTCTCCGCCCGGACGGGGATGTCGTTCTCCGAGACCTTCGGCTCCGTCGAGCTCGAGGCGACGATCTCGGGAAAGGCGCTGAAGGGGGCAAAGGAGCTCGACGAGCTCCTCACCCGTCTGCGCCAGGAGACCGAGGTGGTGGGGACCGGCGAGCTCGTCGACCGCGTCCTAGATGCGTCGGGACTCCGCGCCGAACTCGAGGCCGAGCAGACCCACGAGTCCCAGGGTCGGCTCGAGAACCTGGGCGAGCTCGTCGGCGCCGCCGCGCAGTACGAGTCCCTCGAGGAGTTCCTCGCGACGGTGGCACTGGTCGCGGCGGCAGACGATCTCGAAGAGGGCGCCGAGCGCGTCTCGCTGATGACGCTTCATACCGCCAAGGGCCTCGAGTACCCGGCGGTCTTCATGATCGGCCTTGAGGACGGGATCTTCCCTCACTTCAGCTCCTTCGACGATCCCGAAGAGCTCGAAGAGGAGCGGCGGCTCGCCTACGTCGGGATCACACGAGCGCGCGAGCACCTCTCGATGACCCATGCGTGGGTCCGGAGCCTCTGGGGCAGGACGAGTCACAACATCCCGAGTCGGTTCCTGAGCGAGGTCCCTTCGGATCTGGTGACCGACGTCGGTCTCGTTGCAGCGCCACGGCGCCGCAACGATGAGACCTGGACCGGCGGGTCCCGGAGTGCGGAGACCCCATGGGAGCTGCCCCGGGCGCGCTCGCGCACCGAGGACGACGAGGGACAAGTCTTCGGTCGTGGGACGCCGGCAGCCAGCCAGGCCCCGGCCTCGAGCGATGCTCACCTCCTTGGCTTGGTTGCCGGTGACACCGTGGTCCATGAACGCTGGGGAGAGGGACGAGTCCTCTCGGTCAAGGGCGAGGGCGACCGGGCCACGGCCACCGTTCGGTTCGCCTCGGTGGGATCGAAGACGTTGATGCTCTCGATGGCGCCTCTCACGAAACCCTGAGAGATCCTCATTGCGTGTCGTACACACCTGACGGGCCAGGTGGAAGAATAGAGGACTTATGACCTCTCCCCATGAGCCTCGCCCAGGTTCCCCGCGCGCCCGCGGGCGTCGCCGCGGCCCATCGATGGGCGGGTGGTTGACTGGCTCGGGGCGCGGGAACCACCGCTCCGCCAAGGTCTATCGCCGTCGTCGGATCATCGCAGCCGCCGTCGGGGTCTTCCTCATCTTCTTCGTCTGGCTCTCGATCTCCCTCATCAGCGCCCTGACCAACCCCTCGTACGGGGTGTCCTACTCGGCCCGCTTCGCCGAGTGGGGACGTCAGCACCACCTGGGGAGCGCAGTGAACTGGCTGGAGAAGGAGTGGTACGCCCTCAACCCGCCGACCAAGGGCGGCAAGCCTCCGGCAAACGCCTTCAAGGGACGCTCCGGCTCGTCGACGACGATCCCCTCGACGTGCCCCGGTGCCCTGCCCGCTCCGGCCACCGTCGTCTCGCCAGCGACGCCCGCCCTGCCCGGCGAGGGCGTCTGGGTGCCGGCGGCCCGACTCTCCGCCGGCTGCTCGGCGATCTACGAGACCTCCGTGCGGCCAGACGCCATCCACACCAGCTACGTCTCCGGCATCGTGTGGATGGACCCGAAGCTGATCTCCTTCTCGCTCTACTCGGGAAGCCAGATACCTGGTGGCGGGCCGTACGCCAAGACCGCCCCGATCAACTTGATCGGAGCGATGACGCTGGTCACCGCGTTCAACGCCGGCTTCCGGATGGGTGATGCCCAGGGCGGCTACTACACCGACAACAGGGTCGTGGTCCCTCTTCGAACCGGTGCGGCCAGTGCGGCGATCTACAGGGACGGGACGATGGACATCGGAGCCTGGGGCTCAGACGTCTCGATGAGCGACAACGTGGTGGCAGTCCGTCAGAACCTGGATCTCGTCGTCTATGGCTCCAAGCCGGCGCCAGGGCTTAACAGCGCGGACAACTCGAGGTGGGGAGCGACCCTCGGGGGCTCGGCGCTGGTGTGGCGCTCCGGCATGGGGGTCACGGCCAACGGGGCGATCGTCTACGTCGGCGGACCGGCGCTCTCGATCACTAATCTGGCAGACCTCCTGGTACGCGCCGGCGCCGTCAGGGCGATGGAGCTCGACATCAACGCCGACTGGGTCCAGTACTCGACGTACTCGCCGCCGGTCGACCAGGCGGCATCACCGGCCAACGGCAAGCCGGTCCTGCCGAACATGGCCGGCGGAAGCCAGGGGCCGGCGCGCTACTTCGCGAACTGGTGGACGCGGGACTTCTTCACGACCTCGGCGCGCTATCCCACCAACGGCACGATGACGACCACCACCTCTCCGCACGCCACGACGACGCGCTCGACGTCGAAGGGCTGAGCGGTCACCGCAGCAGGCTCTGGACAGAGCCCGGGCCGGTGAGCGTACTGCGCAGGCTCAGCCGGGAAGGCGTCGCCACACCACCGCCGGGAGGTGGCGGAGGATGAGGTACACCGCCTGAAGGGCGGGCGGCGACCAGATCACGGCGGATGAGGAGCTGAGCCCCTTGACGATCGTGTCGGCGGCAGTGTCGATGTCGGTGGTGAACGGAGCTTCGCTCAACCCCTCGGTCATCTTGGTCCGCACGAACCCAGGGCGGATGACCTGGACCTTGATGCCCTGGGAGCGTACCGATTCGGCGAAGCCGATCGTGAACGCGTCGAGACCGGCCTTGGTGGCCCCGTAGGTGAAGTTGGCGCGGCGGATTCGCACGCCGGCGACCGAGGAGAAGACGGCGACGTGGCCCGTCCCCTGGGCGACGAGCTTGCCCCGGAGGGCGGCGAGGGCGGCGGCCGGCCACGTGAGGTTGACCTCGAAGAGGTTGGCGGTGCCGGCGGCGTCGTTGTCGAGCTCGGTCTGGTCGCCCAGGAGGCCGACGGCCACGAGGACGAGGTCGATGGAGCCCCCTGCTGCCTCGAAGCTCTCCTCAATGGTCGCCGCGGCGCTCTTCGGTGAAGAGGCGTCGAAGATGATGGTCTCGACCTTGGTGGCGCCGTGGGCTCGCAGCTCGTCGGCCGAGCGGGTGAGCGCGGCGTCGTCACGTCCAGCCAGGACGATGGTCGATGCGCGGGCATCGACGAGCCGGCGGGTCACCGCCAGTGCGATGTCTGACGTGCCGCCGAGAACGAGCACGCTCTGTGGATTTCCGAACGCATCACGCACGGTGGTTCCTCCTTGGATTCTTGAGAATGGGCTAGTTGAGCTCGAGTCGGCGGGAGAGGTCCGAGGCGAGCACCCGGTGGGGGTCGACTCGGTCTCGGACCTCACGCAGGGCGCCGAGGTTCGGGTACATGACCTTCAGGAGCTCCGGGGAGACCCGGCTGTCCTTGGCGAGGTAGAGCCGCCCCCCGGCATCGGCCACCATCACGTCGAGCTGGTCGAGGATGTCGGAGAGCTGCGAGGGCCCGAGCGGGATGTCGAGGGCGAGCGTCCAGCCCTCGATGGGGAACGAGAGCGGCCCGGGGTCGCCGGGGCCGAACCTCTTGAGCACCGCCAGGAACGACGGGATCGAGGCCGAGGAGAGCACCTCGATGGCCCTGCGGACGATCTCGCCGTGAGCATCGGGGACGGCGAACTGGTACTGGAGGAAGCCACGGTGGCCGTGGAGGCGGTTCCAGCGCGCCACGCCGTCGAGGGGATGGAAGAACGTGCCCAGGCTCTGGAGCTCCCCGTCCCGCTTCGCCGGCGCCTTGCGGAACCACAGCTCGTTGAAGGCGCTGATGGACAGCTTGTTGAGGAGACCCGACGGCGGGGTGAAGGGGATCGAGAGCTTCGGGCTCGTGGGTGGCGCGAGCGGAGCGCGCGCCTGCTTCGCCTCGAGGCTCGAGAGGGGGGCGTGGTCGCCCCGGGTCAGGACGCCCCGGCCCATCCGCGGGCCGCTCGTCATGCAGTCCACCCAGGCGACCGAGTAGCGGTAGTCCGCATCACCGGTGGCCATGGCATCCATGATCGAGTCGAGATCGCCGAAGCGCTCGGTGTCGACGGTGACGTAGCCCGTCTCGATGGGGAGCATCCGGATGGTGGCCTCGGTGACGATCCCGGTCAACCCCATCCCGCCGGCGGTGGCCCAGAACAGCGCCGGGTCCGAGGTGGGCGAGACCGTGACCGCGCCGGATGGGGTGGCCATCGTCATCGAGACGACGTGGTTCATGAAGCTGCCGTCGACGTGGTGGTTCTTCCCGTGGATGTCGGCGGCGATGGCCCCGCCGATCGTGACCTGGCGGGTTCCCGGGGTGACGGGGACGAAGAAGCCGGCCGGGATCGCCACGGCGAGCAGCTCGTCGATGCTGACCCCAGCCCCTGCCGTGACGAGGCCCGTCGAGGGGTCGATCGGGGAGAGGTGCCAGAGCCGGCGGTTCGAGACCACCGTGCCACCGGCGCACTGGGCGGCGTCCCCATAGCTGCGACCCAGCCCCCGGGCGATGAGTGGGCCCGAGGCGCTCGAGAGCTCCTCGGCGACCTCGGAGGCGGTGCGAGGCCTGGTCACCGTGGCGCGCGACGGCGCCGTGTTTCCCCACCCGGTCAAGAGCTCTTCG
>JADGOD010000201.1 GCA_017883125.1 Acidimicrobiales bacterium | reverse complement strand
GGGCGACGAACCACTCCGAGCGCGCCCCGTCGACGCACCAACCGATAGGCGTCCTCTCGTCGTATCCACGCCCCCCGGCGGGGATCGACCCCGACTCCTCCAAGAACTGGTGGAAGCGGATCCTCCCGCTCCTGGGTGCCCGGCGGTGGCCGTTCACCGCAGCGATCCTCCTCTCCTTCGCCAGCCTCGTCTTCCAGGTCCAGGTCCCCAACCTGCTCAACCAGGCGATCAACTCGTCCCTCGAGACCCAGAGCGTCCCGCTGAGCCACTATGTGACGCTGGTCATCATCCTCGGCGTGCTTGGCTTGTTCACCGGGCTGGCGTCGCGCTGGCTGCTGTTCCGCACCGCGTACGACTTCGAGTTCGATCTGCGGAACCTGATCTACGAGCACCTGATGACGCTGTCGGCGACCTTCTACGACCGCACACAGACCGGCCAGCTGATGTCGAGAGCGAACTCTGATATCCGATCCGTGCAGACCTACGCCACCTTCGCCCCGATGATCGTGGTCCAGTCCCTCATCGGCGTCGTGGCCTTCGGCTTCATGTTGGCCATCGATGTCAAGCTCGCCTTGATCGCCCTGATCACCATGCCGGTGCTCCTGGTCATCGGGATACGCATGCGCAAGGTCACGTTCCCGATCTCGTGGGTGATCCAGGCCAGGCTCGCCGAGGTGGCCACGATCGTGGACGAGAACATCAACGGCGTCCGGGTCGTCAAGTCCTTCGCCCAGGAGTCCCGCCAGATACGAGACCTCGCTGATGCCTCCGACGGCGTGGCCTGGGCCTACATCCGGGACGCCGACCTGCGGGCCCGCTTCACCCCCGCCCTCCAGAACCTGCCCCAGGTGAGCCTGGCCCTCGTCCTGCTCTTCGGCGGGGCGATGGTGATCAACGGGAGCCTCCAGATCGGAGCGATCCTCGCGTTCAACGCCTACCTCCTCATGCTCCAGGCGCCGTTCATGATGCTCGGGATGCTGGTGATGATGAGCCAGCGCGCCGCGGCCTCCGCCGAGCGGATCTTCGAGGTCCTCGACGAGCAGCCCGAGATCGTGGAGCGACCCGGAGCCTTCGACCTCGAGGTGACCTCCGGAGCGGTCGCGTTCCGTGACGTCGGCTTCCACTACAGCGATGGGCCCGCGATCCTCGATGGGCTCGATCTCGTAATCGAGCCAGGCGAGACCGTCGCCCTGGTCGGCCCGACCGGATCCGGCAAGTCGACGATCGCCCGCCTGCTGCTTCGGTTCTACGACGTTGACGCGGGCACCGTCGAGATCGACGGGCACGATGTGCGGGATCTCACCTTCGCCTCGCTGCGGGCAAACGTCGGCATGGTCCTCGACGAGCCGTTCCTCTTCTCCACCACCATCGCCGGCAACATCGCCTACGGCCGACCAGACGCCACACGTGAGGAGGTCGTGGCTGCCGCCCGGGCTGCGAACGCTCACGGGTTCATCTCGAACCTCCCCGACGGCTACGACACGGTGATCGGAGAGCGCGGCTACACGCTCTCGGGTGGCCAGCGCCAGCGCATCGCCATCGCCCGGACGCTCCTCGTGAACCCGCCGATCCTCGTCCTCGACGACGCCACCAGCGCCATCGACGTCCACGTCGAGAGCCAGATCCACGAGGCCCTTGCGAACCTCCTGGAGAACCGGACGACCCTGGTCGTCGCGCACCGGCTCTCGACGATCTCCCTGGCCGACCGGGTGGTCCTCCTCGACCACGGGCGCATCATCGCCTCGGGCCGCCACGAGGACCTCCTGGCCTCGACCCCCGCCTACGCAGAGGTCCTCGCCCACGTCGAGGAGCAGCTCGAGAGCGCGGCGCCCGACGAGAACATGACGGCGGCCTCCTGATGGCCTGGGGCGGCGGCTTCATCGGGAACGCCCCGATGGGGGGATCTCAACGACCAGGCGGGGTCAAGGGCCTCCCCTTCGCCGGGATCCCCAGCGAGCTCCAGGAGGGCGTCGACCACGTCCTGGCCACCGAGCCGGAGCGGGCTCCCTCCGAGCTCGCGTTTAACCCGATCCCCACGCTCGCGGAGCGATCACGGCTCACCCTGACCCGGCTCCTCCTCGCCCACCCCAGCCTCCTCCTCTGGTCGGCCATCCTCGTCATCGTCGTCGCCGTGACCGGCCAGGTCGGCCCGGCGCTGACCGGCTACGCCATCAACGCCGGGATGTCGCCCGGCCATCACGACCTGGCGCTCGTCGCCTGGGCCGCAGTGGTCTACCTCGCCGTGACGGTGATCGGCTCCTTGGCTCAGCGCTCCCAGGTGCGGGCCTCGGGAAGGCTGGCCGCCAGGGTGATGCACGAGCTGCGCATCCGGGTCTTCGTGCACCTCCAGCGGCTCGGCCTCGACTTCTACACCGGAGAGAAGGCCGGCGTCGTCATGACCCGGATGACGTCCGACATCGAGAACCTCCAGCAGCTCCTCCAGGACGGGCTCTCGCAGTTCGCCCTCCAGGGGATCACCATGGTCGCCATCACGGTGATCCTCTTCGTGATGAACCCGCTCCTGGCCGCGATCACCATCGGCCTCGTCGTCCCCCCGCTGTTCGCGCTGTCCTGGTGGTTCCACGTCGCATCGGATCGTGGCTACGAGGCGGTGCGCGACGGCATCGCGGACGTCATGAGCGACCTGTCCGAGTCGCTCCACGGCATGCGGGTGGTCGCCACCCACAACCGCCAGATCCACAACGTGATCCACCACCGCAACGTCGTGGGCGCCTACCGGGATGCCAACGTGGCCACCGGGCGGATCAGCGCCATCTACGGACCCGGGACCATCGCCATCGGCGTCCTGGGCCAGGGCGTCCTCCTGGCCGTCGGCGGGAACATGGTGCTCCACCACACCCTGTCCCTCGGTGCCCTGGTGGCGTTCTTCCTCTACCTGAACCGGTTCTTCCAGCCCATCCAGCTGCTCGTCCAGCAGTACAACGCCCTCCAGCAGAGCCGGTCGTCGATCGTCAAGCTCCGCTCGCTCCTCGAGACCGAGCCGACGGTCGTCGAGGATCCCGATGCGGTGGACCTCGGGCCGATCTCCGGAGAGATCTGCTTCGATGCGGTGACCTTCGGGTACGACCCGGCCCACCCGGTCCTGCACGGCATCAACCTGACCATTCACCCGGGCGAGACGGTGGCGTTCGTCGGCCCGACCGGGGGCGGCAAGTCGACGCTGGCCAAGCTCATCGTCCGTTTCTACGACCCCACCGCGGGCATCGTCCGCATCGACGGCCACGACCTCCGCCACGTCTCGACCGAATCACTCCACCGCCAGCTGGGGGTCGTCCCCCAAGAGCCGTTCCTCTTCGTCGGATCGATAAGGGACAACCTCACCTTCGCCCAACCTGAGGCCACCGACGCCGAGGTCGCCCAAGCGGTCGAGCGGGTGGGGCTCACCGAGCTCATCGACCGGCTTCCCGAGGGGCTCGACACCTACGTCCACGAGCGCGGCCAGACGCTCTCGGCCGGC
>JADGOD010000200.1 GCA_017883125.1 Acidimicrobiales bacterium | reverse complement strand
ATCGGTGATGGTCACGAGAAGCAATGATAGAGGCACGGGACCGCTGGAGGCGAGCTCCATCACGGTGTCGGACGCATCGTTCGCCGGCACGCCCACGGGCGATGCGGGCAGCCGGCCCCCTCGGTCGCCTGTCTCGAGGTCGCGCAGGGATCATCGGACGGTCCCGGTCCCCAACGTGCCCGGATCGCCGTCTGGTGCCGAGGAGTCGCTGGCGGCGGTCCTCGACGTGCCCCCGCATGCTCTCGCGCTCCTCCTCGGCGAAACGGCACCCCACCCCCCCATCGGGCCGGGTCCCTCGCCAGGATCGGCTCAGACAGGCTGACGCACACCCAAGGACCGCCCCTCTCAGCCGCCCGACACGGGTGGCAAGATGGCCAGCTCATCGGATGGTTCGAGCAGATCATCCATGTCGGCAGGCTCACCGTTTACCCACACCTTTGAGCTCGCCAGCACGGCAGCAAACCCCTCCCCGAACAGGTTGGTCGCCGCGTGGAGGATCTCGCACACCCGCTCACCTTCGAATTCGCAGCCAGCCACCCCGGCCGCCTCGCGGGCCGGACCGAAGAGTCGGACCTGCACCACGTGCTCAGCCGCCGATCATGGACATGGTGCGGGCAGGCTGGAGGTAGCTCGGATCATTGATCGCGTGTCCGGGCAGCTTCGCCCAGACTGCCTTGCGGATCATCAAGGCAATCTCATCATCAGCACCGCCATCGCGCAGAACCTCGCGCACCGAGAGCTCGTCGTGCGAGAAGAGGCAGTTCCGCAAGAAGCCATCCGCAGTGATCCGCAACCGGTCACAGGTGCCACAGAACGGACGGGTGACCGTCGCGATGACGCCGATCTCACCCTCTCCGTCCATGAACCTGTAACGCTCGGCTGGCTGGGAGGCGTCATTACCCGACGGCCGGACCGCCACAAGGGGCCACCGTTCGTGGATGCGGGCGAGGACGTCGGCGGCGGGGACCACGAGATCCCGCCGCCACAAGCCATCGCCATCGAGGGGCATGAACTCGATGAACCGCACCGTCCGGCCGGTCGACCTCGCGAACTCGGCGAAGTCCTCGATCTCGTCGTCGTTGACCCCGGCGATGGGCACAACGTTCACCTTGACCGGCAGCATCCCCGCCGCCTCCGCCGCATCCATCGCCTTGAGAACCGGGCCGAGCTCACCCCGGCGGCGGATCTCGGCGAATCGGTCGGCCCGCAGGGAGTCACAGCTGATGTTGACCCGGTGCAGCCCGGCTGATGCCAGTGCCGGGGCAAGTCGCACGAGCTCGGTGCCGTTGGTCGTGAGCGAGAGATCCTCGAAGCCGATCGCCGAGAGCTGCTCAACGAAGCTGACGATCCCGCGACGGATCAGCGGCTCGCCACCGGTCACCCGCACCGAGGTGACCCCCAGTGAATGCGCCACGCGGGCCAGCCGGGCCAGCTCCTCGTAGCTGAGTATCTGCTCCCTCGGCAGGAAGGTGACGTCCTCGTCAGGAAGGCAGCTGACGCAACGGAGATTGCACCGATCCGTCACGGACATCCTCAGATCCCGGTGGATCCGCCCGAACCGATCCACAACGGGGCCCGACGTCGGCATCTCCTCGACGGCACCGGAGACCTCGGGTCGGGACCTGATCATCACCGGGACGGCCGAATCTGCCGCGAGGGGGTGCGCCGTAGTCGACACCGGGGCCGAGGGCATCATCGGAAGACCTCAGCCGCGGGCAGGTCCTCGGGGTCGAGGAGCAGCACCGGGACCTGAGTGCCGGCCTCGGCACCGTCGCCGTCAGGAAGGATGGCGAACCCGTTGGCAAGGGCGGTTGCATGGAGCTGGTGTGATCCCTGCCCGACGACCGGACGAGCGAGCAGGCCGTCCTCGTTCGCCTCCACGATGACCCGGATCAGGTGGACCTTTCCATCACGTCGCCGGGGAAGATCCTCTGCCGCGATGGCTGGCAAGGTGGTCCGCTCAGAGACTCCATGCCCCATCATGAACCGGAGAGCCCCGCGCACGAGGATCTCGAAGCTGACGAGCGCCGAGACCGGGTTACCGGGCACACAGAGGACGGGCACGCCTGCCGCGCCCACCGTGGCGAACCCGAACGGCTTCGCGGGCTTGATCGCCACCTCCATCCACTGCAGCGACCCTCCTGAGAGGCGCCCGAGGACGGTCTTCATCTGGTCGGCAACCCCGACGCTCACCCCACCCGAGGTGATCACCACGTCACAGGTCGTCACCGCCGCCTCGACGGCACGCTGGATCTCGGTCTCGTTGTCCTTGAGGGTCCCGAGATCGATCGGCTCGCCACCAGCCCTCCGGACCAGCGCGAGGAGAAGGTGCCGGTTCGAATCGCGGATCTGGCCCGGCTCGAGCGGTCCCGGATCCGACCGGAGCTCGTCGCCTGTCGAGAAGACACCGACCCGAGCCTTCGGGAAGACAGCAACCCCTCCCACACCTAAGCTCGCCAGCACGCCGATGTGCGCCGGTCTCAGCTCGGTTCCGACCTCGAAGACGAGGCTCCCGCGACGGATGTCCTCACCTGGGTAGCGGACGTGCTGGCCCTTCTTGACCACCTCTTCGAGCACCACGTCATCTCCGTCCAAGACCGCGTGCTCGATCATGCAGACCGAGTCCGCCCCCTCCGGGAGGGGAGCTCCGGTGGTGATCACCATCGCCTCGCCAGCGTCGAGTGGTCTGGAACTTGGGTGGCCAGCGAGCACGCGGCCGACGACGCGGAGGACGGAGGGGGCCACCGAGGTATCTGCGGCGCGAACGGCGTACCCATCCATCGCTGCGTTCGCGAAGGAAGGGATATCGTCGGCTGCGATCACTGGCTCGGCGAGCACGGCGCCGAGCGCATCGTCCAACGGGATCGACACGGGCGCCAGACGATGGAGTGAAGAGCGCAGGCGGCTGCGTGCGTCATCAAGCGAGTACGTCGGCCCCGGTCGCTCGAAACGCGGCATCACCTCAGGATTCCCTGGGGAGGTCGACGAGGTCGTGAGCACACAGACCCCAGTCGGCGGTGCCCCCCTCCCAGACCTCGCGCTTCCAGATCGGGACGGAGGCCTTGAGGGTGTCGATGCAGAAGCGCGCCGCATCGAACGCTTCCGCTCGGTGTGGGGTCGAGACACCGACGATGACCGAGGTCTCGCCCACGAGAAGCGTTCCGATCCGATGCAGCAGCGCCACTCGCCCGATGTCGGGCCACTGGGCGAGTGCCGCCTCTGCCACGGCTTCGAGCCGGGGCTCGACCTGCTCCCCATACGCCTCATACTCGAGCTGGAGGACGCCAGGGCGACCATCAGAGTGATCCCGCACGGTCCCGCAGAAGAGACCGATCCCCCCGCATGATGGCATCGCCACCCATTCGGCGACGTCATGAACCTGAAGCTCACCGTCAGTCATCTGCACCCAGATCCTCGACGGTTTGCTCATCGGCATGCGGTCAGCATAGTGGCCAACCTCAGGCTGAACTCGGTGTCCCTCGACCAGTTGGGGGCACCGAGACTCCGACCTCACCATCCTCCCCTTGGTGGCCGAGGCCCAGCCGGGCAAGGTCCTGAGGTGTGTCGACGTCGACGAACGCTGAGCCATCGGTCACGCCCCCCCAGTGCTCCTCTCCGAGGAGCGTGAGGCCTGCCCCGAAGCATCCTTTCAATGATCGACTCCCAGACGCCGCCGCGGTGACCGCCCCTTCGAGGTCATCGACCGACCATCGGGCAAAGAGGGGTTGCTGGCGCCCATCGACGACCGGGACAACCGACCCGCTCCCCGGCCAGCGAGCCACCAAGCCGAGCGCCTCAGTCGTCACGAGAGGGAGGTCAACGGCAACCACGAGAACGGGGCCTCGATGTCCCATGCGGACGAGCTCTGCCCAGCCACAGACGATTGCCACCAGTGGGCCCTGCCCTCGAGGGTCCTCGCACACGGCAGGCAGGCCAGATTCCCCAGGTCCCACCTCGATAGAGGGAGAGGTGACCGCTGCCAGTACCGACCCCACCCGCTCGGCGAGACGATGGCCGCCGACGAGGAGCGACGACTTGGCCGCACCCATGCGCCTGCTGCCCCCTCCGGTGAGGACCATCCCGGCAACCTCGACCGTCCGTCCGTCGTGCACCATGACCTCAGGATAGGGCGCCACTCCAGGGCTCCTCGCCTCGACCCGACACCTACTCGTCAGCAGAGAAGCTCTCGGTCGCCTCTGGCTCCACGACGACCCCGACTGTGGCCCCCTCGGTCACGCCGAGCCCGGCGAGGGTGGCCGGGTGGAGCTCGGCCGCGATCGGCACAGGCTCGCCCAGCACGACGTGGACCCGATCCCCCAGGAGATGGATCGCATCAATCTGAGCCGTATGGCGCCCGTCCATCGATCGCCATCGTCTGTAGTCCTGGGCCAATTCGCCGTCGCGTCATGCCCGGCGGGACTCTACGAGTTCAGCGTCATGGGGAGAAAGCCTCAGGCTCCGACCCTCCAAGGATCTTGTGCACAACTCCCGGAGCGAACATCCTTGGCATCGAACCCCGGACAACGTTGCGGAGCGAGAAACATGCGCGCTTAACTGGAACCGCCGCCCGTCGCTGCTCCGAACGGCTCAGCAAGTTGGTTCTGCTGCCCAGGGACCGTCCCAAGACTGATCCCATGATGCCGGCGTATACTGCAACTGGTGCCAGGTTCGACACGCTCAAGGACGGAGTGTGAGAGTTGCGGATCTCCTTGGGCCAAGACCCGATCACGGACGAAGCGGGCCCGATGAGTAATCTCGAGACGCAATCCATTCGCAGCTTCTGCCGGATCTGCACGGCGATCTGCGGGATCGTGGTCGATGTCGCGGGCGACGAGGTCGTTCGCGTGCGTGGCGACAAGGACCACCCGCTCTCGAAGGGGTACACGTGCCCTAAGGGTCGGGCGTTGCCCAAGATGCACCACCACCCTGACCGCATCGAACGGCCGATGATGCGGGTGGACGGGCGGCTGCAGCCGACGACGTGGGAAGCCTGCCTCGACGACCTCGGGGGGCGGTTGCGCACGGTGATCGACCGGCACGGACCTGAGGCGATCGGCGTCTATTTCGGCAGCGGTCTCGGTATGGACGCGGCGGGCTACAAGATGATGGAGGCGCTGTACGCGGCCATCGGCACGTCCGCCAAGTTCAGCCCCCTGACGATCGACGGCACGGCCAAGGCGCTCGTCTCCCACCTGGTCGGCGGCTTCCCTGGCTTCACCACGCACATCGACTACGACCGTGCCAAGTTCGTGATGTACATCGGGGTCAATCCGGTGGTGTCCCACGGGCACAACATCGCCCTCTCGGATCCGGTGACCTTCATCCGGGAGGTGCGGACCCGTGCCGAGGTCTGGGTCCTCGACCCGCGCGTGACCGAGACCGCCCGGCTGGCCACCAAGCACCTCGCTCCGCGACCTGGTACGGACTATGCCGTCCTCGCCTTCCTCGTCCGGGAGTTGCTCCGAGAGGGAGCGAACCAAGAGGTGCTCGAACACCGCACCGTCGGGCGCGACGAGTTGGCCAGCGTGGTCGAGCCGTTCACCCTCGAACACGCCGCTGAGGTCGCGGGGCTTGCCGACGAGGAACTGACATCGCTGCTCGCCGCGATCCGACGATCAGGGCCGGTCACCATCCACACCGGGACCGGTGTCACGATGGGAGCCGCCAACGGCAACGTCACCTCGTGGCTCGTGTGGGTGCTGATGATCATCACCGGCGCCATGAACCGCCCAGGAGGCATCTGGTTCCATCCCGGCTTCAACATGCAGTTCGACGCCTTCGACCTCCCTGTTCTGCCCGAGGAGAGCGCCTTCGGACCCGGCCCGCCGTCGCGTCCCGAGCTGCAGTCGTTCCTCGGGGACTGGCCGTGCGCAGCCCTGGCAGACGAAATCGGTGCAGGCAACATCCGTGCCTTCCTGAACCTCGGAGGCAGCATCCTGACGTCGTTCCCCGACGTCAACGTCCTCGAGCCAGCACTCCGCTCGCTCGACGTGCTGGTCACCACCGAGATCATCGCCAATCCCACCACCGACATCTCCACGCACGTCCTGCCCACCAAGGACCAGCTCGAGCGGGCCGACGTGTCGCTGTGGGACTTTCTGATGCCCCGCGTTGCCATCCAGCACACCCCGGCGGTCGTCGCGCCGGTCGGCGACCGCCGGTCCGCGTGGTGGGTGCTCGCCGAGATCGGCCGGCAGCTCGGTCACGACCTGGTCGATGCCGATGCGACAGACCAGGAGATGCTGACGAAGGCCTTGGCCTCCGCCCGCTGCAGCTACGACGAGGCTGCGGCGGCCGGCTACCTGGAGGTACCGTTCGAGCTGCCCTCACCTTGGGTGGAGCGCTACCTCGACCAGTCCGGCGGGTGGCGCCTCGCCCCGCGAATGCTGGTCGAGCAGCTGGGAACACTCGAGCCGCCCGCTCCGCTGGTCATGATTCCTCGCCGACAGCCCCGCAAGCTGAACGGCGCCCTCGACTTCCTCGGCGAGACCGCGCTGGTGCTGCTGCACCCCCAGGACGCCAGTGACGCCGGCGTTGTCGACGGGGACCCGGTGGTGGTCCGCACCGATCGCGGACAGATCACGGGCACCGCCAAGGTCGACCCGTTGATCCGTCGTGGGGTCGTGTCGATTCCCCATGGCCACCACGACGCCAACGTAAACCTGCTGACCGACAAGGACGTGGTCGACACGGTGACCGGGATGGTGCGCTACTCGGCCTTTCCGATCACCGTGGAGCCAGCCGAAGCCAGCTCGTCATAAGCACAGGAGCGTCTGGCTGAAGACGGCGACGGGAACGCAGCGTGGCGCCCGAGCTCCTGCGACTACAACTTGAGCAGGCTCCTCGTGTGCACAATGCGCGGAAGCGCTCTGCCCCCCGGAGCGATTAGATGAGGCGAAGAGATTCCGCCTCGTCCCGCGCCACCGCGAGAGCCTCCGCCGGGTCAGCCCGGCCGCGGCGGCCAACCAGCACGACAGGGGCGCGGCGGTGTGCTCCGATGCATGGGCGGCGGTGCCAGCCGGATCGAGGAGGGCGTCGCCCTCGGCCTGCGACAACGCGCCAACGCAAAGTGCCGCTGCATAGCGGTGGATCCAGGTCCGTGCGTCAAGAGCCACCGGACGTGGATCCTACCGATGGTGGCTCCTTCGGCGAGGCGGAGAATCTGTCGGCGTCGAGGAGGAGTACCTCGACTCGCCCACCGAAGCGGACGCCGTCCCCGGCTGGCAGCAGGGCGAGGGCGTTGGACTGCGCCACGGCACGCAGCATGCGCGCGTCCTGGCCGCCGGATAACCGCACCCGAAGCACCCTGTCGGGTCCGGTGCGGGCCTCAGCACCCACAGAGCCCACGTCGAGTCCATGGGATCCACATGCGACAGTGGAATGTGCTCAGTGGGATCGAATTGGCTTCCGGTTCGTGAAGCCTGGCTGGACTCGTACTGGTCGATCGCATCTGCCAATGACTTGGGAGGAGTTACGAAACTCTGGTCGCGGACTCGCCCTGACGAGCTTGGTGAAGCCGGGGGCGTGGTCGTGGTCGGGGCAGATTGGAATGGCGATCTGGCAGCAGCCCGTCCTGGTTGTGAACGCTGATCGAAGAGAAACGCGGGCGCTGATTGAACTTGGCTTCGTGGTCGAGCTTCCCTGCTTCCGATGAACCCCTTGGCGGAGCGGGGAGATCCAGAAGGTTCTCTGGCAGACGGGCCGAGAAGAGCTGGCCGTCGATGAGAAGTGCATCTCCCGAGAAGGGCATCCTCCCCCGCTGAGGTGCAGACGGTTCGCGGGATCGAGGGCATGAGGAGCGAGTGGTGGCTCATCTGCTCGGTCCACAACCTCTTGAAGCTCTGTCAAGACTGTTGCATTTGCCGGATCGGGATGACCTTGACTCCCCTGCTCAGGGCTCACGCCAGAAGCAGGCTCACCCGAGCCAGCCCGACCAGCAGAAGGTCATCGACGCCTACCAAGCAGGTAGTTCAGTGTACGAACTGGCAGACCAGTCCGTCATCGCTCGATAGATCGTGTCGGCCATTCTGGAACGACACGGCATCACGCGCAGGTACAAGCTGCTGTCAGCAGAAGACATCACGCACGCCAAACGACTCTACGAAGCTGGTGCTTCCCACGCCACGATCGGCGAGTTCCTGAAGATCGCTCCTTCTCCAGTTTGGAAGTCTCTGCTGGGGGCTGGAGTGGAGAGTCGACCGGTTAGGACGAATCAGTGACGGCGGAGGAGTTTGGAGCAGTAACCAACGCCCCCTCAATCCAGGCCGCCAGCACGTCCGACAGCGGCTGGATGTCCGCTTGGACCGACGGCCGGCTACCTCCCCAGTCTACGACCGCAGGGAGCGCTACTCTCCCTCGATGGCGACCGCATCCTCCGGGCACGCGACCACCGCGCTGCGCGCCTCATCGAGCTGGTCGTCGCCGATCGAGCCATCGCCGATGACCTGCCCGTACCCGCTCTCATCGTCGCCGAATAGGTCGGGGAAGAGCGCGTAGCAGCGACCGTTGCCCGTGCAGCGCTCGTAGTCGATTACGACCCGCATCACGCTCCCCCGTCGCCGACGGGGAACACGAGCGGGAGCGAGGTGAGGTGCAACGTGCCGGCCGGCCACACCGCCACCGGATCGAACCCGGGCGCCACCTCGTACTCCGGGATCAGCTTGTGGAACTCCTCGACGACGAGCCGCAGCTCCCGCCGGGCCAGGTGCGACCCGAGGCAACGGTGAATCCCGCCACCGAAGGTCATGTGGCCACGATCGGCCTGGGCGACGTCGACATCGTCGGGGTGCTCCCAGTGGCCGGGCTCACGGTTGGCGGTGCCCAGGCACAACGCTACCGGCGAGCCGGCCGGGATCCGCACGCCGCACACCTCGACGTCCTGCGTGGTCGTCCGAGAGATCGTCGGGGCGGGCGGCTCAACGCGAAGCGTCTCCTCGATCACCGGCCCCAGCAGCGTGGGGTCCGCTATCAGCTGTCGGCGCAGCTCGGGGTTCAGGGCGAGGTGCCGCATTAGGAACCCCATCGCCCCCGTGACAGTGTCGAGCCCAGCCACCGTGAACAGGAAGCAACAGCCGAGCATCTCTTCGTCGGACCAGGCGTCGTCGCCTTCCAGCGCGAGCAAGCGGCTGAGCACGTCGTCGCCGGGGCGCTCCCGCTTCTCGTCGATGAAGCGCTGGATGTAACCGAATAGTCCTGTCGCCGCCTCCACCACCTCGGGGCCGGCCTCTGCCGTTCCGGTGGTCGAGTGGTCGAGCATGGTCTCAACCCAACCCACGAGCTGGTCGCGATCGTCCAGCGGCATCCCGAAGAACGTGAGGAACACTTGCGTCGGATACAACCGGGCGAGGTCCCCGACGACGTCGCATTCACCCTTGTTGGCGAACGCAGCGATGAGGTCACGGGCCTGGGTCCGCAGGTCGTCCTCCATCGCGTTGACGACCCGCGGGGCGAACATCGAGTCAAGGACGAGGCGGTACTTGCGGTGTGCCGGCGGATCGACGGCAACTGGGATCAACGGTATCGGAATACCCGAACCCGCGTTCGTCGCCTCGGCCGACGAGAAGACCTCGGGGTGGCGCACGGCGAACTTCACCGCCTCGGCGCTCGTCAACATCCAGGTGCCGTTCGCTGCCTGGAACACTTCTCCGAAACTGCTCACGAACCGGAATCCCGCCGTCCTGTCCGCCGACATGGGCGCGTCCGCCAACTGAAACTTCGTGGGAGCTGTCATTTTTCCCAGCATAGCCCTGCTCCGTCTCGACACAGTGCATCGATATAGGTGGCGAAATCTGAACTGGGATTTCAATGGTGGGCCGTACAGTCTGAGGTTCCATAGTTTCTGGGACAGCATGTGTCAGCAATTCTGGGACACACACTCTGAGGGAGTCCCATGGATCTGGCCAAATATTGCGTCAACGCCGTGCTCGTCGAAGGGCGCTCCGTGCGGGCCGTGGCGGCGGCCACGGGACGCTCCAAGTCCTGGGTGCAGCGTCATGGCGCTCTCTACCGAACCGGCGGTGAGGAGCCTCGATGCCGGTGCCCGGACCATCTCCTGGCATCTGGTGGAGAGCGGGGTGACGCCGCCGACGTTGT
>JADGOD010000199.1 GCA_017883125.1 Acidimicrobiales bacterium | reverse complement strand
CGTCCAACTAGCGAGGTCTCCTTCTCCATGCGCGCACGCAGCACCTTCACCTCTGAATCCGTCACCGAGGGCCATCCCGACAAGATGGCCGACCAGGTCTCCGATGCGATCTTGGACGCCATGCTCGAGACGGACCCCGAGAGCCGGGTGGCCTGCGAGACCCTTTTGACCACGGGGATGGTCCTGGTGGCCGGTGAGGTCACCACCAACGCCGTGGTCGACATCCCCGCTCTGGTCCGCGAGACGGTGAACGGCATCGGCTACGACGACGATGCCAAGGGATTCAACGGCTCCACGTGTGCGGTCCTCGTCACGCTCGACCGTCAGTCACCGGACATCGCACGAGGCGTGGACACCGCCCTCGAGCTCCGGACCGGTTCCGGGGGAGAGGACATCCTCAACGGTCAGGGCGCCGGCGACCAGGGGATGATGTTCGGGTTCGCCTGCGACGAGACCCAGGACCTCATGCCGCTCCCCATCTGGCTGAGCCACCGCCTCGCCCAGCGCCTGACCCAGGTCCGCCGCTCCGGGCAGTTCGGCTATCTTCGCCCGGACGGCAAGGTCCAGGTCAGCGTCGTCTACGAAGACGGTCGTCCCGTCGCTATCTCGACGGTGCTGATCTCGACGCAGCACGCGCCTGGCGTCGACCTCGAGGGGACCCTCCTGCCCGACCTGAGGGAGCACGTCATCAAGCCGTTGCTCCCCACCGATCTCGACACCAGCGACTTGCGCATCTTGGTCAACCCGACGGGGATGTTCGAGCTCGGGGGCCCTCATGCCGATACGGGCCTCACGGGTCGCAAGATCATCGTCGACACCTATGGCGGGATGGCCCGCCACGGCGGTGGGGCATTCTCGGGCAAGGACCCCTCCAAGGTCGACCGATCCGCCGCCTACGCTGCCCGCTGGGTGGCGAAGCACGTCGTGGCTGCCGGCGCAGCCCGACGCTGTGAGCTCCAGGTGGCCTATGCCATTGGGGTGGCGCAGCCCGTCTCGCTCCTGGTCGAGACCTTCGGGACCGAGACCGTGGACCCATCCGCCATCGAGCGCTCGGTGCGCGAGCTCTTCGACCTGCGACCAGCGGCGATCATCAGGGAGCTCGACCTGCGTCGTCCGATCTACAAGAAGACCGCCGCCTACGGCCACTTCGGTCGCAACGAGCCCGAGTTCACCTGGGAGCAGACCCCCAAGGCGGACGACCTCCGTCGCTCGCTCGGCCTCTGAGGAGTCCGTTGAGCGTCGACGGATCGGCAACGACCGTCGCCGTCCTCACCGAGGTGGCCGCGGTCACCAAGGCGCTCGACTACATGGTCCCTGACACCTTCACCGGGCCGCTTGAGCCGGGAAGCCGAGTTCGGGTCCCTCTCCACGGTCGCTCGGTGCGAGGGTGGGTCCTCGGCCCAGGCGTGGAGGACCCTTCGACGAGAGAGCTCAAGGCGGTGCGGTCTTCGCTCGGCTACGGCCCTCCTGGAGACGTCATCGAGATCTCCCGATGGGCGGCGTGGCGTTGGTCGGGAACCCCTGCTCGCTTCCTGGCCACAGGATCCCCTGAGCGGATCGTCCACCATCTCCCGCGCCGTCCGGCGCCGCCACGCCTCGAGGCACCAGCGGGCGAGCTGGGTGCCACCGGAGCATCCCTCAGCATCTCGGCGACGCCATCGGCGCTCCGCATCGGCCCGACGACCGACCCGATGGACCTCGTGCTCGGCTTCCTCGCCGGTCTTCACGGCCGAGGAGCGCTCGACTCCGGATCGGCCCTGATCCTCGTTCCAGGTCTGGGGTATGCAGCGCGCCTGGTGAGCCGTCTCTCAAGGCGGGGGATCCCTGCCGTTGACGCGGCGTCGTCCTGGGAGGCTGCTCGGGCCGGCTGGCCGGTGGTCGTCGGCACGCGGACGGCGGCATTCGCCCCAGTGCCCAGCCTGGCCGGCGTCGTCGTGCTGGACGCGGAAGACAGCCGCTACACCTCGGAGGCGACGCCCACCTGGAACGCACCGCTGGTGGCGATCGAGCGGGCCCGGCGAGCCGGCGCGCCCGCTCTCTTGGTCTCGTCCAGCCCCTCGCCGCTTCTGGCGAGCGCCGGGCCAGCGGTCACCGTCCCGAGAGAACTCGAGCGCGGCGGGTGGCCACATGTGGTGGTGGCCGATCGGGGGGCCGACGATCCGCGGACCGGGGTGCTCTCCTCGCTCCTCGCCGAGCTGGCCCGTGACGCTCTCGAGACGCAGCCCGACGGGGTGGCGGTGGCGTGCATCGTCAACCGCACCGGGCGCGCCAAGCTCTTGATCTGCTCGCGATGCTCCGAGATCGCCCGCTGTGAGGCGTGCGACGCCGCCTGTGCCCTCGATGACGTGCTCCGCTGCCCCCGCTGTGGAGCGAGCCGACCCGTGATCTGCTCAGGATGCGGGGCGACGCACTTCAAGCTGCTCCGGCCCGGGACGGCGCAGCTCGCCGCTGAGCTCGGCCTCCTCCTTGGGGTCCCGGTGGCCGAGGTCACGGCGAGCGCCACAGCGGATGTGCTGGACGGCGCTCGGGCGGTGGTGGGGACCGAAGCGGTCCTCAACCGAGTGCGCAGATGCACGCTCGTGGCCTTCCTCGACTTCGATCACCACCTCCTCGCACCCCGGGTAGGTGCAGAGCTCGGGTCCCTGAGTCTGCTCGGACGGGCGGGCCGCCTGGTGGGGGGCAGGGGGGACTCTGCTCATGGCACCGTGCTGATCCAGACGAAGATGCCGGACCATGCCGTGGTGCGTGCCGCCCATGACGGCGATCCCGAGGCGGTCCTCGCCGACGACCTCGCTCTTCGCCAGCAGCTGGGGCTCCCTCCCTTCTGTGCGATGGCGTCGCTGCGAGGCGACGGGGCGGCGGAGTTCGCCGGACGCCTCAGCGACGCCGGCCTCAGCGTGACCCCCTTGGGGGAGGGAGCGTTCGCCGCCGTGGCGGCCTCGACCGAGGAGCTCTGCGATGTCCTGGCGGGCACCCCGAGACCAAAGGGCCCCTTACGGGTGGCGGTGGATCCCGAGTCGATCTAGGGGCTCTGAGCGGTAGAATCGATTCGTGAACGTCAATACCATCCGCGTCTATGGGGACCCGGTCCTCAAGTCCAGGGCTGCCGAGGTCGCCGAGATCGACGCCAAGCTGATCTCGCTTGTCGAGATGATGATCGAGACGATGTACGCCGCCCCCGGCGTGGGTCTTGCCGCCAACCAGGTGGGCGTCCAGAAGAGGCTCTTTGTCTACGACATCGGAGATGGCCCGATCACGGTCATCAACCCCGAGCTCGTGGAGGCCGAGGGCGAGTTCACGTACGAAGAGGGGTGCCTCTCGGTCCCCGGCCTGTCCTGGGAGATCACGCGACCCGATCGGATCTACCTCGTCGGGCTTGATCTCGCCGGCAATGAGATCGCCATCGAGACCGATGAGTTCGAGGGTCGGGTGCTCCAGCACGAGCTGGACCACCTCGACGGGATCCTGCTGATCGAGCGCCTCGACGACGATCAGCGCAAGGAAGCGAAGCGGATCCTCCGGGATCGCGCAGTGGAGCTCTCGGCCGGCGATCCTGACGGCCTCGGTCGTCTCCGATCCGCCTGAGCAGCCAGAACCACCACCGTGGCCAGAATCGCGTATCTCGGGACCCCAGAGATCGCCGTCGCTCCGCTTGAGGGACTGATCGCCGCAGGCCACGACGTTGCCCTGGTGATCTCACGGCCGGATGCTCGTCGGGGCAGGGGAGCCGTCACCACACCGAGTCCGGTCAAGCAGTGCGCGCTCGATCACGGGATCACCGTGAGCGAGGACCTCAACGACCTCCTCGACTTCTCGGTGGATCTCGCAGTCGTCGTCGCCTACGGGCGGATCATCCCGACGCCGATCCTCGACTCGGTGCCCATGGTCAACCTCCACTTCTCCCTCCTGCCGCGGTGGAGGGGCGCAGCGCCGGTCGAGCGGGCGATCCTGGCCGGGGACTCCAAGACCGGGGTGTGCGTGATGGGCGTCGAGCCGACGCTCGACACGGGTCCGGTCTACGCTGTCCGCACGGTGGATGTCGACGACAAGACGCTCAGCGAGCTCCGAGCCGAGCTGGTGTCCGAAGGGACCGACATGCTCTGTGCGCTCTTGGCTGACGATGTCTATTCCCTGCCTGACCCCACCCCGCAGATCGGAGAGGCGAGCTACGCCGCCAAGATCGACGCCGCTGAGCTGGAGCTGGACTTCACCCGAAGCGCCGACGAGGTCTTGGCGACGGTCCGGCTCGAGCGGGCCTTCACCTTCCTCAATGGCCGACGACTTCGGATCCTCAAGGCACATCGAGGCGAGGCCGTTCACGGCCCGCCAGGCATGGTGGTCGGGACCACGGTGGCCACTGCTGACGACGGGGTGGTCCTCGACACGGTCCAACCTGAGGGAAAGCGGGCCATCGATGCCGAAGCCTGGCGACGGGGGCTCCAACGCCGCGTCGACGTTCGCCTTGGCCGTGACATCGACCTCTAGGCTTGCGACCATGACCATGGCCACGGCGATCGACCCGGGACCGCTCGGAGTGATAAAGATCGCGCCATCAGTTCTGGCAGCCGACTTCGGGATGCTGGCCGAAGCAGTGGCGAAGGTCACTCCCGGATCCGACTGGCTCCACGTCGACGTGATGGATGGACACTTCGTCCCCAACATCAGCCTCGGCCCGCCAGTGGTGTCCTCACTGCGTCGCCACACCGACCTCTACCTCGACTGCCACCTCATGATCACCGACCCGGGCGAGTACCTCGAGCCCTTTGCTCGAGCCGGAGCGCAGGGCGTCACGGTCCACGCCGAGCTTGGCGACCTCGACCACGTCATCGCTGAAGCCCGAGCGCTCGGGCTTCGGATCGGCCTCGCTGCGAACCCGGATACCGAGTTCGAGGCCATCGATCGATATCTCGACGCCGTGGATCTCGTGCTCTGCATGACGGTCTTCCCGGGGTTCGGGGGACAGGCGTTCATGGCAGAGGTGCTCCCGAAGATCTCGGCGGTGGCCACGGCGATCGACGAGCGTGGTCTCGCTGTCGAGCTCGAGGTCGACGGCGGCATCGACCTCGAGACCACGCCACTGGTCGTGGCTGCCGGGGCGACCATCTTGGTGGCGGGAAGTGCCATCTTCGGAGCGAGCGACCCGCTCGCGGCAACGAACTCGATCCGTTCTGCGGCGCTCGCCGCAGCTCGTTGACCGCTGGGCTCGCCGGAGATCCATGACTGATCAGGCCCTCGTTGACGAGCAGCTGATGGCCGAGGCCCGGACCTGGGCGGACTCCGTCCGACGCTCCACCACGCCGAACCCCTGGGTGGGGGCGGTCGTGGCCTCCGCCGACGGGAGCCGTCGCTACGGTGGGGCGACGGAGCCTCCCGGTGGGCGCCACGCCGAGATCGTCGCGCTCGACGAGGCCGGCGACGACGCACGGGGTGGAACGCTCGTCGTGACGCTGGAGCCCTGCTCGCACCATGGACGGACGCCCCCGTGCGTCGATGCCATCGTGGCGGCCGGGATCGCCCGGGTGGTCGTCGGGATCAGCGACCCTGATGCGAATGTCCGGGGCCAGGGGATCGCTGGGCTCTCCGATGCAGGGATCGACGTCACGGTCGGCGTCGATCACGACGAGGTCAGCGAGCAGCTCGCTGCCTACATCCACCATCGCACCACCGGTCGTCCGATGGTGATCCTGAAGATGGCGTCGACTCTCGACGGCCGCACCGCCGCCGCCGACGGCTCTTCGAGGTGGATCACCGGCGATCAGGCGCGCTCCGACGTCCATCGCCTCAGAGCGGACTCAGATGCCGTTCTGGTCGGCGCCGGAACCGTGCGATCTGACGATCCCGAGCTGACGGCCCGTATGGACCCTCCCGCAACCCGCCAGCCGCTGCGGGTGGTCCTCGGGTCGATTCCCCCTCTCGCCCGGGTGCTGCCCGCTGAGTCGATGACCGGGCCCTTGGAAGAGGTCCTGGACGAGCTGGGCCGTCGGGGGGTCCTCCAGCTCCTGGTCGAAGGCGGAGCAAGGGTTGCCCACAGCTTCGTCTCAGCCCATCTGGTCAACCGCTTCGTGCTCTACCTGGCGCCGGCGGTGATGGGCGGAGATGACGGAAACCCGGTCTTGCAGGGCCCTGCCGCTAGTACGATGTCTCATCTGACGCGTGGTCGATTGGTCAGCGTGACT
>JADGOD010000198.1 GCA_017883125.1 Acidimicrobiales bacterium | reverse complement strand
GACATCGTCATCGCACCTGCCACCGCCACCTTCGCCTTCTCCGAGGTGAAGCTCGGAGTCGCCCCGGCCATCATCGCCACGCTGTGCCTCCGCCGCATGGACCCGCGCTCCGCATCCTTGCTGATGCTCACCGGAGATCCCTTCGACGCGACCACCGCTCAGCGCTCTGGGCTGATCACCTCTACCACCGCGCCCGATGAGGTCGCCCGGGAGGTCCAGCGGATCACCGAGCAGATCCGGCTCACCGAGCCGAACGCCGTGGCCGCCACCAAGGATCTGATCCGGACCCTCCCCACCCGCAGCGTCAGCGAGGGCTTCGCCTATGCCGAGGAGATCTCGGCGCGCCTCTTCGCCTCACCCGAGGCCACGGAGGGGATCGCCGCCTTCAGGGAGAAGCGCCCGCCGCCGTGGGCCCCGGGCTCCTGAGCGGACCTCAGCGGGCCGTGAAGTCGCCGAGGCGCCGCGCCAGCTCCGCTCGGTAGCGCTCGATCGAGTGCTCCTTGACGCCCTCGTAGCCCCGCACCGTCGAGGCCAGCGAGGCGATCTCGATCGCCTCGTCGAGGTTCGCTCCGTCGAGTGATCCGTAGATCTGCCCGAGGGCGGCGAGGTACTCGTCGGGCAGCGCTCGCTCGGTCTTGCGCAGCGACGTGTGGCCGAAGGGGTCCAGCGCCCTGCCGCGGAGCCGACGGCTCGCCCGGAGCACCACGAGGCTCGGTCGGGCCCAGCCACCGAGGTGGATCTTGCGCTTGAGCCCCCGAGCGCGGAGCACCGGGGGGTGCAGCAGCCATGTGGTGGCACCCTCGGCCGCCGGGTGGTCGAGGAGCAGACGAGCCACCTCGTACTCGTCCTTGTAGGCCATCAGCTTGAAGAGACCAGCCGCCACGGCCTCGGTGAGCGCGCCTGAGCCACCGATTGGCTCCTCCGCGCCCCAGGCCTCCGAGCACAGCGCGAGGAGCCTCTCGGCGAGCCGTCGGTCTTGGTACGCGGTCAACTCTGCGGCGAACCGGCCAAGGATCGACCGGGAGCGCTCGGGGAGATCGAACCGCTCGGTGAGCGCGGCGAACTCGGCATCATCCGTCGAGCTGGCCCCGGGGTCCTCGCTGGGCCGGATCCCGGCGGCCCACGCCCGGCCCTGGCGGAACGCGGCCAGGTTGGCGGCCACCGACACGCCGTTCTGCTCGATCGCCGTCTCGAGGGATCCCGCCGAGACGGGGAGCAGGCCGCTCTGGGACGCGACCCCGAGGAGGACCACATTGGCCGTAGACGTCGCCGCTCCGGCCTCCTCGGCGACCGCCGCGGTGTCGAGGAAGACCGCATGCCCGGGCCGCACGGTCGAGGTGAGCGCGTCGACCAGTGCGCCGGTGTCGATCGTGCGCTCGCGCAGCCCCAGGATCATCGGTCCGCTCAGGGACGCCGCGAGCGAACCGACGAGCGATGTCCGTGCCGGCGACGCGCCGTCGAGCACGGCGGGCTGCGTCGCCGACAGGAGGTCGCACACGATGAAGAGGTCCACCTCGTCGGTGCCCAGAATGTTCGATCGCTCCGCCGCCCCCGGTCCGATCCGCAGATCGGAGATCACGGCGCCGGCCTTCTGCGACATCCCCGTCTGATCCACGCCCCAGACCTCGATCCCGTCGATGAGCGCCGCCCTGGCCAGAAGGTGGGCGACCGTGACCACGCCGGTGCCGCCGATGCCCGCGAAGCGCACCGAGATCGGCGTGTCGAGATCCCGGACGACGGGATCCGGGATCGGCATCGCCGCCTCGTACTTCGGCACAGGATCGCGCCGCTCCCGTGTGTCGATCTTGACCAGCGTGAAGGCCGGGCAGTCACCTTCGAGACACGACAGATCGACGTTGCAGGAGTCCTCGTCGATCCTGGTCTTGGGCCCGAAGGGCGTCTGAATCGTCTGGAGCGAGAGGCAGTTCGACTTGACCTGGCAGTCCCCGCACCCCTCGCAGACGCGCTCGTTGATCACGACCTTGAACGTGGGCGAGGGAGCCAGCCCTCGCTTGCGGGCTCGGCGCAGCTCGGTAGCACACGCCTGGTCGTGGATCAGGACGGTGACCCCCTCGACCTTCGCCAGCTCGCGCTGGACCTCGAGGATCTCGTCACGGGGACGGACCACCACGGAATCGGGCAACGAGACGCTGCGGAACTTGGCGACGTCGTCGGTGGTGATCACGACCCGTCTCGCCCCCTCGAGGAGGAGCATCCGGGCCAAGGACTCGACCGAGGTCCCGCCCTCGACCGCCTGGCCGCCGGTCATGGCAGAGACCCCGTTCCAGAGCACCTTGTAGGTGATCGACACACCCGACGCCACCGCGGCGCGCAGCGCCAGGTGCCCGGAGTGGAAGAAGGTGCTGTCCCCAATGTTCTGGAAGACGTGGTCGATGCCCACGAAGGGCGACATGCCGATCCACTGCGCGCCCTCACCGCCCATCTGGGTCAACCCGATGCTGCGACCGGTCCTCTCCTCGGGCATGTAGCGGACGATCGAGTGGCATCCGATCCCGATCCCGACCGACATGCCCTCAGGGACCGCTGTGCTCACCGAGTGAGGGCAGCCCGGGCAGTACCACGGCGTCCTCGGAGAGCTGGCGGCGATGCTCAGAGGGATGCGGACCGCCGGAGGGCTCCCCACCCGCTCGCCGAACCTCTCGGCGAGCACGGGGTGGAGGATGCGAGCCAGCGCCGCGGCGGTCAGCGCCCCGGCGCGCGGGATGAAGGGGGCTCCGTCAGGGCGCCTGCGCCCCCAGATCCTCGGTCCCGCTCCGGAGCGGCCGAGCATCGAGAGCACCTGGTTCTCGATGAGCTCACGGCGCTCCTCGACCACCACGACGTCCTCGCCTGCGACCCGGAGCTCGTCGGCCAGCCCCTCTCCGAGGGGGAACGGCATGGAGAGCTCGACGAGACCCACGCCGAGCCCGGAGAGCTCCGCCTCGCCGAGGCCGAGGAGCAAGAGCGCCTCGTGGAGCTCGGTGAAGACCGTCCCGGCCGCCATGAGGGTGATCACCGGGGCCTCGGGGCGGACGACGAACCGGTTCAGCCCGTTGGCATCGCCGTAGCGGGCCGCAGCGGCCAGGCGGTCGACGAGCACAAACGGCTCGCGCGCCATCGTCATCGGGGTGAGCAGATCGCCCGACGCACCCGGGCTCACGTAGTCGTCGGGGATCACTGGGACGATTGGCTCGGCGAGCGAGACGGTCCCCTCCGAGTCGGCGATCACCGAGACGAGCTTCATCCCGACGGGGGCTCCGGAGTACCGGGACATCGCCACGGCGTGCTGGCCCAGCTCGAGGATCTCGGTGAGCGTGCGAGGGAAGAGCACAGGCATCGACAGCTCGGAGAGGACCACCTCGGAGGCGCTCGGGATCGTCGACGACTTCGCCATGGGATCGTCACCCACGAGGACGAGCACGCCACCGTGCGGGCTCGTCCCCGCGAAGGTGGCATGGCGGAGGGCATCGACGCTGCGGTCGAGGCCTGGTCCCTTGCCGTACCAGACGCCGACGACCCCGTCGTGGGTGGAGGACTCCTGCGTGCTCGCCACCTGGCTGCCCATGACCGCGGTGGCACCGAGCTCCTCGTTGACCCCGGGTCGGTGGATGATCTCGATGTCCAAGCCCTTGAGCGCACCGTGGAGCTCCCGGTCGAAGCCTCCCAGCGGGGACCCCTGGTAGCCCGAGACGAAGGCCGCGGTCTTCAGGCCGCGTGCCCTGTCGGCTCGGAGGAGATCGATCAGGAACCGGACCACCGCCTGGGTTCCCGAGAGGTGGGCCGTGCGACTCCCGGCGCCCCACAGATCGTTTGGATCGCCGGCGTCGTGCTTGAGAACGCTGGTCACCCCCTCACTATCAACTATCTTCGGAGGATAGACAAGCGGTTCGAAGGGAATTCTCATCAATGGCACCATCAGCGAATCTTTCATCGATCGACCTCCAGCTGATCGCCCTCCTGCAGAAGGATGCGCGGCGGACCAACAAGGATCTGGCCGAGGCGGTCGGCATCGCCCAGTCGACTTGCCTCGAGAGGATCCGTCGCCTGCGCGACTCCGGGGTGATCACCGGCTGGCACGCCGAGGTCGACCTCGAGGCGATTGGGAGGCCCATCCGGGCGATGATCAGCGTGAGGCTCCGGCCGAAGACCACCCAGTCCGTGCGTGACTTCCAGCAGGACATGCTGGCGGCGCCCGAGACCCTCGCCGTCTGGATCGTCTCGGGCGACGATGACTTCATCGTCGAGATCGGCGCGCCGGACGTGGGCGCCGTGCGCGACTTCGTCTTCGGCCACGTCACGGGTCGCAGCGACGTCGTGGACGCCTCGACCTCCATCGTCTACGAACAGGTCCGAGTCACGCAGATCACACCGCTGGGGTTCACCTGATCGACGCCGCGCCATCGCCTCGTTAGAGTCAGGGCAGCCAGAGGGGAGGGCCTGTGGATCTCGGGTTGCACGATCGAGTCGTCGTCGTCGGCGCGCCGCGGAGCGAAGACCGCGAGGCGTGCCACGCCATGCTGGACTCTGAGGTCGCGGCGTGCATCACCGTCGAGAGCCTCGTTGACGTCGACGAGGTGATCCGGGCATCGCTGAACACCCACGGGCGGATCGACGGTGTGGTGATGTTCCTGCCCCAGGCGTCGAGCTCCTCGGTCCTCGAGTCAACCACCCAAGAGCTCGGCGAGGCCTGGGCGTCAGTCGAAGAGGTGGCTGCTGCGTTCCGCGCCGCCACGTGGGCGATGACCGAGCAGCGCTACGGCCGGCTCATCAGCGTCGTGACCGGCTCGGTCAAGTGGCTCGGCGACGAGGTCGACGAGCTCGGCGTGATCGCCGGACTCGGGGTGCTCGGCCTCCACAAGGCTGCCGTCGCCGACGTGGCGCAGTTCGGGATCGCCGCCAACGCAGTCCTCCGAGACGCGGATGCCGACGCCGGCGAGGTCGCCTCCACCGTCGCCTTCCTCCTGTCGGCGTCCGCCGGCTACCTCCAGGGCGTGACGATCTCTCTCGACGGGGCGAAGAGCCCCGCGGTCTTCTAGGAGGTCCTCGTGGATCTCGGCATCGAGGGGAAGGTCGCCATCGTCTCGGGCGGGAGCCGCGGGATCGGCAAGGCCATCGCCACCGCCCTCGTCGGCGAGGGGGTCCGCGTGGTGCTCGCCGCCCGCACCATCGGGGATCTCGAGACCGCTGCCGCAGAGATCGACGCGCTCGCCCCCGGGCAGGTCGAGGCGATCAGCACCGACATGAGGGACCTCGACCAGGTCGCGGCCCTCGTCGAGGCGACCAACCGGCGCTTCGGGCCGGTCGGCATCGTGGTGAGCAACGTGATCGGCCACGTGATCGATGCCAGCAAGGAGGGGGCAGGACCCAAGGCTGGTACCTTCACCTCGACACCGGCGGCCGACTACCGCGAGGAGTTCGACCACCTCTTCATCTCGGCGTGGGGCCTCGCCAAGGCGGCGCTCCCCGACATGCGCTCTCAGGGCTGGGGGAGGATCATGAACATCGGCTCCGGCGTGGCCCGCGAGCCGATGAAGGATCTCCCCCACGTGCTGCCCAACACCGTCCGCCCCGCCGTGGCGGGGATGTACCGGATGATGGCCAGGGACGTGGCCCCCTTCGGGATCACCGTCAACAACATCCTGACCGGGTCGATCCTCACCGAGCGGAACCGCTCCTACTGGGAGTGGCTAGCAAGAGAGCGCGACCTCCCCGTCGCCGAGGTCCAGTCGGTCATGACCAACGCCATCCCCGCCCGCCGGATGGGCGAGCCCACCGAGATAGCGGCGGTGGCGACGTTCCTGGCCTCGGAGGCGGCGCGGCACATCACCGGCCAGTCGATCCCGGTCGACGGTGGGATCAACCGACACCTCTGACGGCCCCTGCGATCCTCGAGGAAGAAGCGGGGGTAGGGGTCGACGCCGGGCCCAAGCCCCTCGGTCCTAGG
>JADGOD010000026.1 GCA_017883125.1 Acidimicrobiales bacterium | reverse complement strand
GTCGCCGGCCACGATCCGCTGGGCCAGCCCCTCCACGACGGCCGTCTTGCCGACGCCAGGGTCACCGATCAGGACCGGGTTGTTCTTCGTCCGGCGCGAGAGGACCTGGATGACGCGGCGGATCTCCTCGTCCCGGCCGATCACCGGGTCGAGCTTGTTCGTCGCCGCCAGAGCCGTCAGGTCCCTGGCGTAGCGCTCGAGGGCCTGGAAGGTGTCCTCGGGTGTCGCCGAGGTGACGCGGTGGCTCCCGCGCACCTCGCGGAGCGCGTTGAGCAGCGAGTCACGAGAGACGCCGAGCTCGTCGGAGAAGACCAGGAGGAGGTGCTCGACCGAGACATACTCGTCGCCCATCTCGGTGCGCAGCGTGTCGGCCTCCTCGAGACCGGCGTGGAGCGCTCGGCTCATCCCCGGCTGCTGACCCCCCACCGCACGGGGTAGCGCGCTCAGCTTCTCGCCGAAGGTGCGGGCCAGCGTCGTGGGGTCCACCCCGAGCTGACGCAGGATGGGCCCGGCGATCCCCTCGGTCTGCGCCAGGATGGCGGCCAGCACGTGGGTCGGCGTGATCTCCGCGTGCCCCGCGGCTGTGGCCTGCGTCGTGGCGGCGGAGAACGCCTCCCTGGTTCGGTTTGTCCAGCGTTCCGGATCAATGGGCATGGCGGTTCCTCTCCGTCATCGACGTACCTCTCGGCTCACTCGCCTCAGCGGCTTCGCCGCCCGACCGTTCGAAAGACCATCGGCGACTGGTTCAGAGGGACCAGATCGCGCCGGTAGGTCCGGTGCGTGGCATCGAGGGCCCTGCGGTACTCCTCGGCGAGTCGAGCGACCTCGTCTCGCAGCGCCGCCACCTCGGCCTCCAGGCGGAGGACCCTGCGCACGCCTTCGAGGTTGAGCCCCTCGCTGGTCAGCTCTTGGATCCGACGCAGGCGCTCGAGGTCGCGCTCGGAGAACCGGCGTGATCCACCGGCGGTCCGGCTCGGGTCGAGCAGGCCGCTGCGTTCGTAGTTCCGGAGTGTCTGGGGGTGGACTCCCGCCAGCTCGGCGGCCACCGAGATCACATAGACCGCACGGGTCGGATCGCCCGAAGAGTGCGTGGTCATGCCGTCACCTCCTCCTCATCATCCTTGGCCGAGAGTGCCTCGGCAAGCGCCTCGACCGCCTCGCGCTGGTGATCGGTCATCGACTTCGGCACCGAGACCTCGACCTTGACGAGGAGATCACCGACCCCCTGAGCGTGCTTGCCCGTGCCAGCCGGGACTCCACGGCCGCGCACCCTCAGCATCGTGCCTGGTGCGGTGCCCGCCGCGATCTTCACCGTGACCGACTCACCGAGCGTGGGCACCTTGACCTGCGTCCCGAGGGCTGCCTCGGGGAAGGTGACGGTGACCACCGTGGTCAGGTTGCGGCCACGGCGTCCGAATCGGGCGTCGTGGGCCACGTGGACCACGACGAAGAGGTCCCCGGCGGGAGCCGTCCCCTGTCCGGGTGCCCCTCGCCCCTTGACCCTGATCCGCTGGCCGTCCTCCACGCCCGGCGGGATCCGGACCTTGACCTGGCGGGTCGAGTTCTCCCGGCCCGAGCCGTGGCAGCTCGGACACGGTGTCTCCACCACCTGGCCGCGGCCTCCGCAGTCGGTGCAGATCGTCGAGAGCGAGAAGGGGCCCTGGTTGTCGGCCAGCTGCCCGGAGCCACCGCAGCGGGTGCAGGTCCTCGTCGACGTGCCGGGTGCTGCACCCGAGCCGCTGCAGGTCGAGCACCGCACGTCGGAGGGGAGGTTTACCGCGGTCGTCACGCCCTTGACGGCGTCGGCGAACGAGAGGTGGAGCCCGGCTTCGAGATCGGCGCCCCGCTGGGGCCCGCGCTGACGGCGAGACCGGCCGCGGCCGAACAGCCCCCCGAAGAGGTCGCCGAGATCTCCCATGTCCTCAGTCCTGAACGAGCCGGGGTCGAAGCCACCGGGCCGACCACCGCCGGCCATCGGGCCGAGACGGCGCACCTCGTCGTACTCCTTGCGGCGGTCCTCGTCACCGAGGACGTCGTAGGCCGCCGAGATCTCCTTGAAGCGGTCCTCGGAGCCGGGGTTGGCGTCGGGATGGAACTCCTTGGCCAGCTTCCGGTACGCGCGCGTGATCTCCTTGGCCGTGGCGGTCTGCGCCACACCAAGGGTCTTGTAGTAGTCCTTCTCGAACCACTCGCGCTGCGCGGTCATCGCTGGATCAGCCCTTGACCCGGACCATTGCCGGTCGCAGCACCGTGCCTCGCCAGGAGTACCCGGCGCGGAGGACCTCGTCGACGACGGGACCGGACCCAGCACCCTCTTCATCTTCGGCGTGGGCGACCGCGTCGTGGACCTGGGGGTCGAACGGCTCGCCGCTGCCGGGGACCGGCTCGAGGCCGGCCTTCGTCAGGGTGTCGAGAAGGAGGCTGCGCGCCTGGAGGAGGGCCTTGCCCTCCACCGACTGCTCGCCGTCATCGCTGGCGTGCGCCTGAGCCAGATCGAACGCGTCGAGGACCGGCAGCAGGCTGGAGATCAGGTCGGCGGCAAGACGCGTGGCGACCTCTTCGCCCTGACGAGCCATCCGCTTGCGGTAGTTCTCGAAGTCGGCCTGGAGCCGCTGGGCCATCTCCCGGAACTCATCGCGCTCCTTGGCCAGGAGCCCGAGCTCGTCGAGATCCTCTTCGACCGCCACCTCTTCGGCCTCGGCCGACGCTGCCGCCGAGGAGTCCTGCTCCTCGCCGACAGCATCGCCCGCGCCGTTCACGCTCTCGTCGCTCACTTCTCGTCGACGATCTCGGCGTCAACGACCTCGTCGTCGTTGCCGTGGTTCTGACCATCCTCCGCGCCCATCTCGTTCTGGGCCTGGGATGCTGCCTCGTAGAGCTTCTGGGAGAAGCTCTGTGACGCCGTCATCAGCTTCTCGGTCGCCGCCTTGATGGCCTCGACGTCGGTGCCGGCAACCGACTCCTTCACAGAAGCCAGCGCTGCTTCGACGTCCGCCTTCTCGGTGGCGTCGATCTTCTCGCCCTGCTCGGCCAGGAGCTTGTCGGTCTGGTAGACGAGGGTGTCGGCCGTGTTGCGGACCTCGGCCTCCTCCTTGCGACGACGGTCATCCTCGGCATGCGCCTCGGCGTCCTTGACCATCTGGTCGATGTCCTCCTTGGCCAGCGAGGACTGACCCGTGATGGTCATCGACTGGGTCTTGCCCGTCGCCCGGTCTTCGGCCGAGACGTGCACGATGCCGTTGGCGTCGATGTCGAAGGTGACCTCGATCTGCGGCGCGCCACGGGGGGCGGGCGGGATGTCGACCAGCTGGAACTTGCCCAGCGTCTTGTTGTACATCGCCATCTCACGCTCACCTTGGATCACGTGGATCTCGACCGAGGGCTGGTTGTCGTCTGCGGTGGTGAAGACCTCGGAGCGCTTGGTGGGGATCGTCGTGTTCCGCTCGATGAGCCGGTGCATGACGCCACCCTTGGTCTCGATGCCCAACGACAAGGGGGTCACGTCGAGGAGGAGGACGTCCTTGACCTCGCCCTTCAGGACGCCGGCCTGCACGGCGGCACCGACGGCCACCACTTCGTCCGGGTTGACGCCCTTGTGGGCCTCCTTGCCGGTCAGCGACTGGACCAGCTCCTGCACCGCGGGGATCCGGGTGGAGCCGCCGACGAGGATCACGTGGTCGATGTCGGCCTTGGTGAGGCCCGAGTCGGCGATCGCCTGGTCGAAGGGTCCCTTGCAGGCCTCCACCAGATCGGCGGTCAGCTCGTTGAACTTTGCCCGGGCCAGTTTGACGTCGAGGTGCTTGGGGCCCTCGGAGGTGGCGGTGACGAACGGCAGATTGATCGAGGTCTCTTGGACAGCGGAGAGTTCGACCTTTGCCTTCTCGGCGGCCTCTTGGAGGCGCTGCAAGGCCATCTTGTCGTTGGAGAG
>JADGOD010000197.1 GCA_017883125.1 Acidimicrobiales bacterium | reverse complement strand
TCGGATACTCAGGGCGGGCGGACACATAGGTCCGCCCCTACGAGGGTGCCCCAACCGTGCGTAGGGGCGCACCTGCGTGTGCGCCCTTATCGTGCGTGCCGAATTGAAGGAAACCCGTCCTCTACAGATCCCGCGCCGCCCTATCCCGAAGCTTGCGTCGGGGTCTCGGCCTTCAAGGCTAACGCCGTCGGAATGCGCACGACGAAGGAGCTGCCTCTGCCAGGCTCGCTCTCGAACCGGATCTCTCCCCCGTGCTGTCCCACGATTCGCTGGCTGACCGAGAGGCCGAGTCCAGTCCCCTTTCCCCTCGGCTTGGTGGTGAAGAAGGGCGCGAAGATCCTCTTCTTCACCTCCGGCGTCATCCCAACACCCGTGTCCCGGATCGTGATCTCCACCGCTCCATTCGTGGCCGCGACACTCACCCTAAGCATGCGTTCCGGTTGTCCCTCCATGGCCTGTACGGCGTTCATGATGAGATTGAGGATCACCTGCTGTAGCTGATTGGCGTTGCCGCGGATCGGCGGGACCCCAGACACCAGGTCGGTTTCGAGCAAGACCCTCTTTGCATGGAGCTGGTAGCGCACGAGCCGGACCGCTTCCGCCGTGATGGCGCAGGCGTCGAGCTCGCGGAACTCGACACTCGCGTGCCGCGCGAAATCGAGGAGGGTCTCGATGATCTCGCTGGCGCGCCAGGCGTGGCGCTCGATGAGCTGCAGATGCTCTCGGGCCTGCTCCAGGGTCGGGAGGGTGAGCCCAAACTGGGCGTAGCCGATGATCCCCGAGAGCGGGTTCTTGACCTCGTGCGCCATGCTGGCCGAGAGCTCGCCCAGAACAGAGAGCTTCGCCGACTCCACCAGCTGGCCGTGGACCTCGGAGAGGCGCGCTTCTCGATCGGCCAGCTCCTCCCCCATCTTGTTGAAGGCGGTCGCCAGTCGTCCGATCTCGTTTCGCGATTTCACGGTGACGCCATTCGAGAATTCACCGCTCGCGACCATCTGGGTGGCCTCCTCGAGCTGGCGCAAGGGCGCCGTGAGCCGCCGGGCGAAGTAGATGCTGGCGATGAGCCCGAGAAAGAGGATTCCCAGTCCGAAGAGGATCGATCGCCAGACGAGCTGATGGGAGGCACGCTCCGCCTCTTCTCTGGGCACTTCGGCGACGACGGAGAGCCGGCCCAGCCCGACCGGCGCAAACGCGCCGATGATCGACCCCCCGGCCGCGTCGAATTCGTGGACACGCGCGAGTCCACCTCGAATCGACTCCTGCACGATGGGGACGGTCGCGACGTTCTCGCGCCTGATCACGTGGACGGGATCGGGATGAACCACGATCACGCCCTTGCCATCGACGAGATAGACCCTGTAGGCGTCGGAGTGGCCGAAGATGCGGAGCAGCCGATCGGGACGCATGGTGGATACCGCCACGCGGCGACCGCCGGCAACGGGGGCGGCCAGCGACAGGATCGCAATGTCGGGCGGCATGCTGGCGTTCTGCAGGATCGGACCTTCGGTCGCAACCACCTCGATCGGAACGGGAGCGAGCCGGCGCGATTCGGCCAGATCCTGTTCGGTCAGATTCATCGACGCCAGGCGCACTGGATCGGCGTACCGGAAGACGCGAGTAAAGCCTCCAGCCTCCTGCCGTTCCCAGATCTCGATCGAGAGCAGGTCGGGATCGGTCGAGAGGAGCGAGCTGGCTGCACGACTCGCGTTGCCCCTCGCCTGCTCCTCCGCGAAGTACCCGAGCTTGTCGACGAGCGATCCGATGCTGGCGCGCACTTCCTGGGAGAGGGTAGTGGTGAGAGAGCGCTCGAGATCGTAGATGTAGGCCAGCTTATCTTGAGTGAACAGCCGCGTGGCCAGAAGCAGGTAGGCCACGATCACGAAGAGCAGGAGACCGGTGAGGAGCCCCAGGATCTGGTAGCGGATGGAGATCTTCACGGGAGCCTCCCGGCGTACGGTGTCTCGTAGGCTCCGATATCGGGCGCCTGACCGTTGTAGAAGCCCGGCGCCAAGTCGTTCACATCGAGTCCAATATCGAGCCCTGCGTCGACGCAGGGGCTTCGGCGGAGCAGTCGGTAGTCGCCGGCGTTGGCGTCGGCAAAGAGCGGATCGCCGAGGACGTCGGTGTCGCCGAGCGAAGCGCCCGACAGGTCACCCAGCGAGTTGGAGAAGAAGCCGTTGTGGCTCAGAGACGCGAAGGTCGTGCCGGTCAGGCCGTATCCGCCGTTGCGCGTGAAGAGGTTGTTATTCACCCGAAGTGACATCTCTCCTCCGCTGACGCCGTTCCCTCCGTTGTCGTCGAAGACGTTGAACCGGAGCGAGCAGGTTCCCGATCCGACGGCTTGGAGACCGTAGCTCGAGTTGGCGTAGACGAGATTCTCTTGCAGGATCGTCGAGGTGCCGTTCGCCAAGAAGATCCCCGCCATGTTTTCGTGAATCCGGTTCTGGTCGACCAGGTACCGGTAGAAGGGGCTCGTCGACCGGACGGCCGTGACGAAGTGCGAGAGGTCGTTCCTGGGGCCGATGCGGCCCCCCGTGCCCTCGGCCACGATTCCGTAGGCAGAGGAAGTGGGCAAGCCCGAGAGGCTGCACTCCGCTACCTGCGATCCCGAGCTGGTGGAGGCCAGTTTGATGCCCACGCCGGTGAAATTGCCGATGGTGATTCCTACCAGTTTCTGGCCCTCATCGGAGAGCGTGATGCAGTCGTCGTGCGTGCCGTTGAAGTCGAGCGGCAGGTCGGGGCGGCCGACGATCGCGGCGTTCGGGGCGGTCAGGATCAGCGGCGGCAGTCCTCCCAGAGTCATGGTGACGGGCGCCGACAAGGCGTCGCTGAAGAGGATCGTCCGAGCCAACGGTGGGGTGTTGGCGTTCACATAGTTGATCGCTTCGCGAAGTGACAGGGGCGTTCCTGCAGCGTTGCCCGGCGCCGCTCCCGGATCGTTCTCGTCGTTGCTGGTGGTGACGACCACTTCCTCTCCGGCCGCCACGGCGATGACGTAGTGAGCAGCGAAGGAAGACAGCCCACCCGAGTCGATCACCTCGACCGTCACCCTGTACAGACCCTCCGCGGGAAGGGTGTAGGACGCCGCCGGTGACGGTCCCACGTCGCTGGTCGTTCCATTGAACGTGAACTTGTACTGAAGAGGAATGCCGGCCGCGCCATCTTCCGCGTCCGAGGAACAGCTGGCGTCGGCCGTGAACTGAGAGCCGACGAGGCCACCCATCGGACTGACGGTGAGGCAGGCGAGCGGAGCTGTGTTGCTGCAGGCGGAAGTGAAGGCGCCGCACATGCCGCCCTGGCAGGTATCCCCG
>JADGOD010000196.1 GCA_017883125.1 Acidimicrobiales bacterium | reverse complement strand
GACGAGCCGACCTCTCCCCGGGGGCGTCGAGCTCGGCTGATCGCCGGTCTCCGAGGAGGCAGCATGTCTGCTGGCTGCTAGCCAGCGAGCTCGATGAGCGCCCCGCTCACCAAGGCAACGAGCTCTTCTCTCGACACCTCGGCTATTCCTTCGAACCAACCGAGAGAGCGGCCCAAGCTGATGCCGATCAGGGCGCTCACTGCCGCCTCGGCCCGCAACCGTGCGATCCCGGCGCTGTCGGAGGCCACGCCCTCGACGAGCGGCTCGATCAGCTGGCGCTCGAGTCGGGTCCTCGCTGCCGCTCTGATCTCCTCTGAGGTGTCGAGCCGCATCAGTGCTTGGAGGATCGGCCCCGGACCATGCTGGTCTGACCGCTGCAGCACCGCGTCGATCATCGAGCCCAGCCCCTCGAAGGGCTCCTCGAGTCGCTCAGGGGTGGATGGCTCGACACCAGCCATACGGTCGGCCATGACCACGGTGACGTAGAGATCGGCCTTCGATCCGAAGTAGTAGGCGATCAGCGCGGTATCGACCCCGGCGAGCTCTCCGATCTCCCTCAAGGTCGTCTGGTCGAAGCCCTTCTGGCTGAACAGCTCCCTGGCAGCATCGAACAGCGCTTGCTTGCTGGCGGCTGCGTTGCGGGTCCTGCCCGGCCGAGGTGGTTCGGAATCGCCCACCGACGATTGCACTCGGCTCACTCCCACACCGTTCCCTGTGCGAAGGGATCGTGGCCGCTGTCCCTCATCAGTCCCACCTCTGTGTCCCGTGCATCCCTCCCCTCGTGGGGTGGGGTGCAGCTCGCCCCACGAGGGGAGCGGAGTAAACGACTGTATCGCTCGGCGGATGGAGAAGGTGGGGCTTGGCGAGGAGCCAGGCCGCGCGCGGGGCCCCACGAGGGGACGCCGGAAGAGGATCCCTCGGGGCCCTTGTCTAATTCATCGACTGATGTATAATCTCACAGAGCAAGCGAGCACCAGTCGCCTACCCGCCAGAACGTCCGCCTCCGCCAGCTGCAACTGAAGGGAGATTCGGAACATGCACTTCACCGTCAACCAGCTCGAGCCCATCGGCGCCGAGATCATCGTCGAGGACCTCGACGCATTGCTGGGCGACGTTGACGCCGCCGAGCAGATCCTGGACCTGCTCGACAAGAACGGCGTGCTCGTCTTCCCCCAGATCAACCTGGACGATGCACAGCAGGCGGCCTTCTGCCGCCACCTCGGCGAGACGGTCAAGAAGGACCAGAAGGGCTGGAGCAAGGAGTTCCCCGAGATCTTCACCATCGCCATGGACGAGGGCCGCAAGGCCGGCGCCTACATGAAGGGCAGCCTGGCCTGGCACTTCGACGGCCCGACCAGCGACGTGCTGCCCAAGGCGACCATCCTGACGGGCCGGGTCATCCCCGACCCCACCGAGGGCCACACCGAGTTCACCAGCACGTACGCCGCCTACGACCGCCTCTCCGACGAGGAGAAGGAGCGCTTCGCCAACCTCAAGGTCTGGCACAGCCTCGAGGTGTCGCTCCGGCGCTCGGAGCCCAACCCGACCGACGAGGACGTCACCCGGGCCCAGGCCGAGCCGCCCAAGCTCCACCCGCTGGTCTGGACGCACCGCTCTGGCCGCAAGTCGCTCGTGCTCGGCAACACGGCGCTCAGCGTCGAGGGCATGGACGAGGGCGAAGGCGCAGCCCTCCTCGACGAGCTCATGGATCGGGCCACCAGGCCCGAGCACGTCTACTCGCATACCTGGACGGTCGGTGACATGGTCATCTGGGACAACCGGGGCGTCATCCACCGCGCCATGCCGTACGGCGAGGACTCCGGCCGCGAGATGCACCGCTGCACCCTCGTGGGCGACGAGGCGATCCAGTAGGCATGGCCGGGACCCCCGGCCCAGGCAATGCAGTCAGGCAAGACAAGAAGGAGCACCAAGGAGGCGCTCTGGCTCAGCAGGGGAGAGAGCACTCGATCTCCCCCGGTGGCTGGAGGGATCTCCGTGGCGAGGGAGAAGAAGAGGGAGAGATGACGGACGCCAGCATCAACGCGAGGGACAAGTCGACACCACACATCTCCGGTCTCACCGAGGCCGAGGCAGCGGGGATCCAGATTTTCGAGAAGCCGGCACCGGGTTCCTGGACCGAGTCGTTCGGTCTGAGCACCGGTCCCGTCTCGTTCGAGGACGACTACGACCCCGAGTTCTACGAGGACGAGAAGCAGGCGGTGTTCCGTCGTTCGTGGCTGAACATCGGCCGGGTCGAGCAGCTGCCCCGCAACGGCACCTACTTCACCAAGGAGCTCCAGTTCCTCCGCACGTCGGTGCTCGTAATCCGCGGGATGGACGGCGAGATCCGTGCGTTCCACAATGTGTGCTCGCACCGGGGCAACAGGCTGATGTGGGACGAGAACCCGTCGGAGGAGTCCAGCGGTTCCTGCCGGCAGATCTCGTGTAAGTACCACGGGTGGCGCTACGAACTCGACGGCGAGATCAGCTACGTGCACAACGCGCCCGAGTTCTTCGACCTCAAGGCCGAAGACCTGGCGCTGCCCAAGATCCACTGCGATGTCTGGGCCGGGTTCGTCTACATCAACCTCGACAAGGAGCCGCGTCAGACGTTGCGCGAGTTCCTGACCCCCACCCTCGAGAAGTTCGAGACGTACCCGTTCGAGAAGATGCCCCGCGTCTACCACTTCGAAACCGAGGTCGAGGCGAACTGGAAGCTGTTCATGGACGCGTTCCAGGAGCTCTACCACGTGCCTTACGTGCACGGGAAGGTCACCAACGCCGCCCTCGCCCAGACCGGCGTCGACAAGGTCCCCCAGATGATTCCGTACTTCGGTGCCTACGGGAAGCACCGGCTCATGACCACGGGCGGCGCCAAGGCCAACAAGGGGGTCCGCGTCCGCAGGCCGATCGACGCGCTGTTCGAGGCGAACTTCATCGGCACCGACTACACACCCGACATCGGCTCGTTGGGCGACGGCGTCAACCCGGCTGGCATCGAGAACTGGGGTGTCGACTCGTGGCAGCTCTATCCGAACTCGGTGATCATCGCGTGGAGCAGCAACTACTGGTACACGTACCACTACTGGCCGCTCAGCCCGACGCGACACCGGTTCGAGTGGACGGTCGGCTTCGCCGAGCCCACCACCATCCGTGAGCGCCTGGCCCAGGAGCACGCGCTGGTCATGATGCGCGAGGGGATCCTGCAGGACGCCAACACCCTCGAGGCCACGCAGCTCGGGATCATGTCAGAAGGCCGCACCGAGTTCTACCTGTGCGACCAGGAAGTGGCGCTACGCCATCTCCACGAGGTAGTCAAGGCCGATGTCGACGCCTATCGGGCCGAGAAGGGGAAGTGAGGAACACCACGATGACCACCGAAGCACTGCTTCCGCCGGAGTTCGCCGATCTCGAGCCGTTCGCGGCCGACTGGGTGCTGCCCACGCTCGAGGAGCGTCTGCAGCGGCGTCTGGTGACGCCCATGGTGGAGCTGCACGCGTTCTACGACGCCGTCTTCCCGCGGGCCGAGGCGGCGATGACCTATCTCGACCAGTTCGACGTCAACGACGTGCCCGAGACCGCCAGGAACCTTATGGTCCTCCTGTACTCGTTGAGCGTCGTCTCGGTGGCGACCGAGGTGTTCAGTTCCCAGAGGGATCCGAACGCCGGTACGACCTGGATCAACGAGGTCTCCGAACCGGCCACTTGAGCGACGTCACACTCTCTAAGCGCAACCAACCACCACCGAGATCAAGAGGTCACCATGTCAAAGAAGGGTCTTTTCGTCGTCTTCTCCAAGCCCACCTCGGACGAGCCTGAGGTCGTCGCGGCCTACGACAAGTGGTACGACGAGCACCACATCCCGGACTCGCTGCTCCTCCCGGGGTTCGTGAGGGGACGTCGCTACAAGCTCGCCGAGACCCAGCTGCTTCCCGGCAAGGCCACCGCTCCGGGCTTCGATTACGTCACGATCTACGAGCTCGAGGACGTCGACCGCGTCCCCGACGCGCAGGCACTCCTGCCGAAGCTCGCAGAGGTCACGACCGCACCTGAGTACTTCAGCCCTGCACTCGACCTCGACAGCGTGAAGGCGTTCATCTTCGAGGAGCTCTCTGACATCGACGAGCCGACCCCCCTGCCCGAGGGCGTTGAGTTCGGCTAGCGATGGACCGGCTGCACTCGACGTGCCGGAGGGCCCGAGCGGCGGGGTCAGCCCGCTGGTTTCGCGGGCACCCGGAACACGCGCAGCTGCATGGCGAGGAGCCAGTAGTACCCGACCAGGACAGTGATCTCGACGAGCTGCTCGTCGCCGAGCACCGCCTGGATGCGCGCGTACTCGTCGTCGCCGAGATCGCCACGCGCCATGATGGCGTGCGCTGCATCGAACGCCGCCTGGGTGACCGGGTCAGCGAAGGCGACGTCGGCGCCGCTGCGCAGCGCAGCGAGCTCGTCCTCACTGACCCCCGCGTTGCGTGCGAGGGGCTCGTGTGACGACCACTCGTGCTCATCGCGCCAGTGGGCGGCGATCACGAGGATCACCGCCTCGCGAGCGGCGTCGGGGAGCAACCCGGAGAAGCGGAGCACAGCGGCGAGCTGCTGCAGCGGCCGTCCGCTGGCGGGGTGGTGGAGCAGGACCGCCAGTGGTCCGCGGACCTCACCCCGCTCATTGAGTGCGAAGGACTCGCTTCGTCCGCGCGACTTGCCGACGAGCGCGTCGTAGAGCTCGGCCGTCTCTCCGGTGAGGTCATCCTTGCGCAGCGGCTCTAGTCGCAACTCCACTCCTTTCGTCAAGGCCAGAACGATCCATGAATCCGTCTCGCTCGGCCCTGACCATGGTGTCACAGGGGCGGTGCGAAGCATGGGGTGCACGGGCCATCTCACGGTGTGCGCACGGGGGCTTCCACCGTTCGAGGTCTGCCGAACACCAGCTTGGCGAGCACACCATCCCTGCGGACAAGGATCGAGAAGGTCCCGATCGCACTACGAGCACTCGGTCGTGGCCAGCTGAGCGAGGGCAGGCTGCATCATCGCCCCAAAGGGCGGGATCACCTTGTTCAGCTGTGGTCGGAGTAGAAGCCTCGACCAGTCTTCCGCCCGAGCAGCCCGGCCTCCACCATCCGCGCGAGGAGCGGCGGCGGGGCGAAGAGCGGCTCTTTGAACTCCTCGTAGAGCGAGACGGCGACTGCATGTGTCGTGTCAAGTCCGATGAGGTCGGCGAGTGCAAGCGGACCCATCGGATGTGCGCAGCCAAGAACCATTCCGGAGTCGATGTCCTTCGCCGTGGCGAACCCTGATTCGAGCATGCGGATCGCCGACAACAGGTAGGGGATGAGCAGCGCGTTCACGATGAAGCCGGCCCTGTCCTGCGACGTGATGACGGTCTTCCCGAGCTGCTCGCTTGCGAAGTGGCGAGCTTCCTGCACGGTGCTGTCGGCAGAGACCAGCGACGTCACCAGCTCTACCAATGGGAGAACCGGTACAGGGTTGAAGAAGTGGATTCCGACGACTTGCTCGGGGCGAGTGGTCGCCATCGCGAGCTTCATGATGGGGATGGACGAGGTGTTGGAGGCAATCACTGCGGCTGGATCTGTGACGATCTTGTCCATCCTGGCGAACAGCTCGAGCTTGCTCGCCTCGTCCTCCGCTATCGCTTCGATGACGAGGTCTCGGTCAGCGAGGTCCTCAAAATCGGTCGTGAAACGAAGGCGGACAAACGCTTCCTCTCGGTCGAGGTCGCTCAGCTTCGACGAGCGCACCGCTCGGGCGAGAGAGCCCTCGATCCGCGTGCGCCCAACGCTCAGCGCCTCCTCGTTGGCCTCACAGACGATGGTGTCGAGCCCAGCCCGAGCACACACCTCGGCGATGCCAGAGCCCATAATCCCGCATCCGACCACTGCTACTCGCTCAGCCACGACTCATCCTCACTCGAGCGCCAAGTGCGCCAATATTGTTTATATTCTTTGAACATCCTAGTTGTGACCAGCCGGACCCGCAGAGCGTTCCCCTGGGGGCCTCGCCCCATCGCCCGAAGGACGATGCTGGTACCGGGCATTCCTGCCGATCTCGTCGATTCGGGTTTCCATGGTTCTGCTCCTTTGGGTGTGGGTTTTAGGGGAGGTGTGATGCCTAGACCTATAGAGGGAGGGGATGGCTGAGGACTCCCACGCCAGGCAGTCGGCCGGAGAGGGTACGAATGAAGTCAAGCGTGTCGATCTCGATGCGCTCGCCGGCGACGCCCTGCGTGAACTTCCCGCCGGCGAGGCCGTCGAGCACGAGCTCAAAGGGTTGGCCGTGGATATCGGCCCACTCGGCAACAATGTCGGCCACAAGGCGGCCGTCATGATCGGCCGTGAGCT
>JADGOD010000195.1 GCA_017883125.1 Acidimicrobiales bacterium | reverse complement strand
TGGGACTTGAACTGCGTCTCGTAGAGCTCGGAGTAGAGGCCACCGGACGCCAGCAGGCTCAGGTGATCGCCCCTCTCGACGACGTGGCCCTTGTCGATCACCAGGATCTGGTCCGCATGGCGGATCGTCGAGAGGCGGTGGGCGATGACCAGCGAGGTCCGTCCCGAGAGGGTCTCGGCCAGCGCTCGCTGGACGGCGACCTCTGATTCAGCATCGAGATGCGCAGTGGCCTCGTCGAGCACCACCACGCGCGGTGCCTTGAGCAGCAGCCGGGCAAGGGCGACGCGCTGCTTCTCTCCCCCCGAGAGGCGATACCCGCGCTCGCCGACGACGGTGTCGAGGCCATTGGGCAAGGAGAGGACGAGCTGGCGGATCTGGGCGTCCTCGAGTGCCTGGTGCAGCTGGTCTTCGGTGGCGTCTGGACGGGCGAAGAGCAGGTTGGCCCGGAGCGAGTCGTGGAAGAGATGGGGATCCTGGGTCACCACCCCGATGGCGTCGCGCAGCGACGCATTGGTGGCCCGGCGGACGTCGAGGCCGTTGATGGTGATCGATCCCGCGTCGACGTCGTAGAGGCGCGCCAAAAGCATCGAGATCGTCGTCTTGCCGGCACCCGAGGGCCCGACGAGTGCTGTCAGGGTGCCGGGCTCGACGGTGAAGGAGAGGTCGTGGAGCACCTCGCCGGTCACGGTGCGCTCCAGGGTGGCGACCGCCTCGAGGGAGGCAAGCGAGACCTTCTCGGCGGTCGGGTAGGTGAACGAGACGTGATCGAACTCGACCCTGGCCGGTCCTCCGGGGATCAAGACGGCGTCGTCAGCCTCGGCCACCAGCGGCTCGAGGTCGATGACCTCGAAGAACCGCTCGAAGGACACAAGGGTCGTCATCACGTCGAGCTGGAGGGTCGACAGCTGGGTCAGCGGGCCGTAGAGACGGGCGAGGTACGCCGTCAGCGCCACCACGGTCCCGACCTGGAGCGTGCCGTTGATGGCGGCGATCCCTCCGAAGCCGTAGGCGAAGGCCGTGGCCAGCGAGGCGGTGAGCGTGAGCGAGATGAAGAAGATCCGCGAGTACGTCGCTTGGGCCACCCCGATGTCGCGGACCCGTCCGGCCTTGTCCTCGAACATCATCGCCTCGTCGTGGGGGCGGCCGTAGAGCTTGGCCAGCATCGCTCCCGAGACGTTGAACCGCTCGGTCATCACCATGTTCATCTCTGCGTTGAGGTCGAACCCCTGGCGCATCATCGACCCCAGCCGCTGCCCGACCCGGCGCGCCGGGATCAGGAAGACCGGCAGGAGCACGAGCGCCACGAGCGTGATCTGCCAGGAGAGGACGAACATCGTCGCCAGCACGATGGTCACGAGCACGAGGTTGCCCACGACGTTGGAGAGCAGGTCGGTGAACGCCTGCTGCGCCCCGACGACGTCGTTGTTGAGACGGCTGATCAGCGCACCGGTCTGGGTGCGGGTGAAGAAGGCGACCGGCATCGACTGGATGTGACGAAAGACCTTGGAGCGCATGTCGTAGATGAGGCTCTCGCCGATGGAGGCCGAGATCCGCCGGTCAAAGAGCGAGAGTACGGCGTCGACGACCGCCAGGCCCGCCGCCAGGAAGGCGAGCTTGACCACCAGGCTCTGGTTCTTGCCGATGATCCCCTTGTCGATGATCGCCCGGAGGATCAGCGGGTTGACCGCCGAGACCACGGCACCGAGGACCACGGCGACCATGAAGATGATCAGGGTCTTGCGGTACGGCAGGGCGAAGGAGAGCATCCGTCGCGCCGTGCCCTTCTTGACCTGGTGGCGGAGCACCGAGCGATCCCGGCGCAGACCCCTCATCATCGGGAACCCACCACCGCCGTGCATGCGTCCCATGCCCGATCCCATCGACATCAGCGAGCTCCTCGAGTGATCTGCACCCTCTCATGGTAGGGATCCCCACCCCCCCGCGGAGCGGCCCGGCTCTCTCGGCCGTGGATCGGGGAGGTCACCGGGAGCGTTAGCGTCGTGACGTGGCGCAACCCTCCAACCGGCCCTTCTACGTCACCGTCTCGGTGGTCGCACTCGGGATCCTGGTCGTCCTCGGTCTTCTCGTCGCCAACCTGGTCACCCACGCCCTGCACCACACCACGGCGACCCCGGTCACCGCCATGGTCACCGACGTCCAGGCGCTCTCGCCGAGCTCGGTGCGCGTCACGGCCACGGTGAGATCTCGAGCATCGATCCCCGCCCAGGTCTCGTGCCTCGTCGGCATCGAGCGACCGGGGATGCCGCTCGCCTTCCCCACGAGGATCACCGAACAGCTCGCACCGGGGCAGACCAAGACCGTGGTCGTGACCCGCTCGCTGATCAAGCCGGCCGCCGCTCAAGTGCGCCTCTCGGACGTCGCGTTCACCTGTACGTGATCTCGTCGCCCCGATCGGCGGCCGGGCTGCTCAGAGCGGGACGTTGAAGGATCGGAAGTGGTCCTGCAGGGCGATCACCAGCTTGGTCCACACACCGGTGACCTCCAAGAGGCCGACGACGACCAGCATGATGCCGCCCACCCTCATCAGGAGAAGCGCATGGCGCCGGATGAAGGCCGAGAACACCGCCACCTTCTCGGTGGCGAGGGCGGCGACCACGAAGGGGATGCCCAGACCGATGCAGTAGGCGATCGCCAAGACCGATCCCTTGAGCGCCGAGGTCCCCGACGTGGATGCGGCCAGTCCGAGGATCGCCCCGAGGGCAGGGCCGATGCACGGGGTCCACCCCAGGCTGAAGAGGACACCGAGGAGCCCTGCGCCGCCGATCGTGGCTCGAGGCAGCCAGTGGATCCGCACCTCTCGGTTCAGCACGTCGGCCCCGGGGAGGAGTCCGGCGAAGAAGAGGCCCAGCACCACGGTGATCGAGCCGAAGACGATGCTCAGCGCCCGCTCATGGGAGCGCAGTGCCGAGCCGAGGCCCCCGAACAGCGCCCCGTACGAGACGAAGACGAGCGTGAACCCGGCGACGAAGGCGAGCGATCCGAGCACGGTGCGCCCCACGCGTCGACCGTTCGAGCCAGAGGCCGCTTGGGCACCCACGGACCCGCCGAGGAAGGAGAGGTACCCCGGGACGAGCGGGAGGACGCAGGGCGAGGCGAAGGAGAGGAGCCCCGCGACGAGGGCGATGGGGAGCGCTACGAGGAGCGATCCGTGGCTCACGGTGGTCGAGACCGATCCGATCACGGCGACGACTCGGCATCTGGACATTGAGCAGCAAGCGAGATCACAGCCTTCGAAGCGTACCGACCACGGAGGACGCCCCGGAGAGAGCCGCCCAGGACGGCCGTCTCCGGTGTCCCTTGCCGGCCCCCGGGATAGGGTGCCGAGGCCGCCAGCGAGGGACTGGCGCCAGGAATGGGGGAAGAGGAGATGGCTCGATTCAACGGGAAGGTCTCCTTCATCACAGGAGGTGCGATCGGCTTCGGCCGCGCCTTCGGCCGAGCGCTCAGTGCCGAGGGATCCTCGATCGTCCTCGCCGACATCGACAAGGCCGCTGCCGACACCGAGGCCGCATGGCTGACCGAGCGAGGGTTCGCCGCCTTGGCGGTCGAGTGCGACGTCGCTGACGAGACCCAGGTGGATCACGCTGTCGAGGAGGCCGTCGAGAGGTTCGGCGGGATCGACATCCTTGTCAACAACGCCGGCAAGCACCTGACGAAGTACAACCAGCCGTTCTCTGTGCTCCCCCGCCACGAGGTGCGCGCACTGTTCGACGTGAACGTCCACGGCGTCATCAACTGCTCGGTCGCCTGCCGGGGGTCGATGAGCGCACGGGGCGGCGGGGCGATCCTCAACATCTCCTCGATCGCCGCTCGGTTCTCCGGCACGCCCTACGGGGTCTCGAAGCTGGCTGTCGAGGGGCTCACCGTGGCCTTCGCCCAGGAGTTCGCCTCTGACGCCATCCGGGTCAACGGCATCGCTCCGGGGCTCATGGCCACCGAGAACGCTCTCGATGACCTCCCCAGGGAGATGATCGATGACTTCGTCTCCAACCGACAGATGATCCACCGTCTCGGGACGATGGACGACATCGTCGAGGCCATGCTGTTCCTCTGCTCAGACAGCTCCGGGTTCGTCACCGGGGAGACCCTCCAGGTCAGCGGGGGCTACCCCCTGTCGCACTGACGCACGTGGTCGAGGAGTGCCTAGATGGAGAGGTTGCTCGCGTCCCGATGCGATATCGCCTGCAGCGTCCCGATGCGATATCTCCGACAGCGTCCCGCTCGCACACGCCATGTAACTTCTCCTACGACGCCCGACTTACCCTGGCCGGCCAACGAGCCAGCTCCAAGAGGAGAAGCGAACAATGACTGATTCACTCGAGCTCAAGGGCTCCGTCGCCATCGTCACCGGTGCCGCTCGCGGACAGGGTCGATCCCACGCACTGGCGATGGCCCGCCAAGGGGCCACCATCATCGCCGTCGACGTCCCCCAGAAGATGGCGAGCGTCGACTACGCACTCGGCACGCAAGCCGATCTCGACGAGACCGTCCGCCTGGTGGAGGCCACCGGGGCGGTGTGCATCCCCGAAGCCGCCGATGTCCGAGACGCCGCGGCCGTCAACGGGGTCGTCGAGAGGGCCATCGAGCGGTTCGGCCGGATCGACATCCTTCTCGCCAACGCCGGGATCTCAGGGATGGGCCCACTCGAACAGGTCTCGGACGTCGAGTGGGAGGAGATGGTCGGCACGAACCTGACCGGCGTCTTCCACTGCCTCAGAGCAGTGATCCCGACCATGCGCGAGCAGCGCTTCGGTCGGATCGTCGTCACCTCCTCGATGGGCGGGCGCATGGGCATCCCGAACCTGGCGCACTACAACGCCACCAAGTGGGGCGTGATCGGGATGGCGAAGTCCCTCGCCCTCGAGGTCGCCACCGTGGGAATCACCGTCAACGTCGTCTGCCCGTGCACGGTGGCCACCCCGATGGTGTTGCGCGACGAGATGTACAAGCTCTTCGCTCCCGACCTCGAAGACCCCGACCAGAAGGCAGTCCTCGACCGGTTCCGTCGGGTGAACCCGATCCCCGAGCCGTGGCTCCAGGCCGAAGATGTCACGAGGGCCGTGATGTACTTCGTCAACGACCCGGGGACGACCACCGGCGAGGTGCTCGAGATCGGGCTCGGCTCCTCTGCTCGCCTTCACTGACCACGAGCGCTGACGGCGCGTCGGTTGATCCGACCCAAGAGGCACGGAGTCGAACGGACCGACCAGATGATCTCACCGAACGCGTGACGCTCTGATGCTCGCGGCGTGAGGCAACCCGTACCCGGCGCTTCTCGCGCTGGGGTCAGGGGTTGCCCTCGACGATCTGCTTCGCACCCAGCCGACCCCACCGGAAGTAGGAGAGGGGTCCGACGAAGTTGATGCCGATGACAAGGCCCCAGATCCACTTGCGCCCCCTAATTCGGGCCGCCGGCCTGCGGGCCAGGTCGGCCCATGCAGCAGTCGCCAGAGAGAGCTGCACGACGGTCATCACCACGACGGCCGACCTCCGGGTAGGGCTCATCTCGTGCCATCTCTGCCGCTGGACCGATCGGGCGCTCTCAGAGTCATTCCTCGATGTCACCGCACCTGCTCCCTTCCCTGGCTCTCGGTCACCATGGACGCAGGCGCACTCGAGGCACAACCCTCCCCAGAAGAAGCCGACTCCTCTTCCCTGTGAGGAAACTACCCACAGGAGCCCTCACCGTCTGGTCGCGGTCCAACCTCCCCAGACAGCTGGCCCGTGAGCTCCGAGGTCCGCGTCAGTCCCGGGCTCGTAGAGGTGGCCACCTCTCGCCCTGGGCTCGCCCTTCGGAGCAACGGTTCGGGTGGTCAGCCCAGCTGCGGATGAAGCGCTCCTCGAACCGCCAGCGACTCATGGGTCAGCCTGTTCGAGCCCGGCGTTCCTGCTGGCGTGATCGGTTCACCTCTGCGACAATGACGAGATGTGCTGATCGGCACGCTCTACCGGAGGGGGAATTTGAATGACTGCTGAATTGATTCTCGAGTTCGAGGGCGTCACCCAGGCCGAGTACCTGGCCGTGAACAAGGAGCTTGGTCTCGACGTTGAGAGCGGCGAGGGCAACTGGCCCGACGGGATGGTGTCCCACTCGGCCGGGCTCACCGACGACGGCCGGCTCGTCGTGCTGGAGATCTGGGACACCACTGAGCACCAGGCCAAGTTCCTCGAAGAGCGTCTCGGCGAGGCACTCGCCAAGGGCGGGATCGAAGGCCCTCCGTCGAGCGTCACGTGGATCGAGCTGATCTCGCACCAGTATCTGGCCTAACCGGTCGCCAACGGGACGGAGGCTGATCGAGCCATCTCGGCAGCGCACAGTTCAGGGCAGGCTGAAGCCTCGCTCGGACCTGACCGCCACGGACGACGAAGGAAGTGGAAGCGACCCGGTTGCGGAGACGCAGCCGGGTCGCTTCGCGTCTGGCCATCCACTCGGCGTCTCCCCAGGAGCAACCCGGCGACCCGGGACTCGGTGCCCTCATGGGCTCTCCGCCTGAGGGCTCGATGGCTACTTCGCCTCCGAGAACCGGTTCTCCACGATCCTCGCCAGATTCTCCCCCCACTGGCGGGCACGGGCCACCTCTCCGGTCAGGAGGTGGTTCTTCCGGTCGACGAGGAAGCTCTCCGCCGGCGCGACGAGGCTGAGCCCATGACGCAAGAGCTCACGTCGGATGCTCTTCGAGGCTCGGCCGCTCACCCCGAGCGGGGCCTTGATGTGAGTGTCGAACACCGCGGCCCCAGGGTGCATCTCGCCGAGGGAATCGATCCACTCGCGCACCCCCGGGCCGGTGTCCGCTCCCGGTTCGAGCTCGAGGCCGCCGTCCGACTTGCGCACGTACTCGGGGGCGCCTTTCCTCGTTCTCGGACGAGACATGCTCCACGCGTGCGTCGGACCGCCGACCACAAGCAGGTCGGTGCCTCCGAGCGCCTCTTGGCCCGCGTGGGTGACCCCGATGACCTCGACGTCCTCCCAGGCCAGGCCATCCGCGATGGATTCTGCGATGCGACGCGTGTTTCCGAACATCGATTCGTAGACGACGATGGCCCTCACCGGTGCACCTCCTCGGTTTGGCGACTGGTTCCATTCTCCGCTTCTCGAGCGACACGAACAGAGGAGAAAGCCACACGTCGCACGCTCCTTGGGGCCGGCCGGACCACATCAAGATCCGAAACGATGAGCTTCGGCCAGAGGGGTCATCCGACTCGAGGGTGTGCCGGTGGCTCGCCCAAGAGCTATCTCAGAACCACGTCGGGAGGCTCAGCGGTGAGGTTCCTATTGTCGGAACCCGAGTTCATCAGAGGTCGACCCTGCTTCGGGACCAGACAATTCTGACATCTCTCCGAAGTACGCGAAGAGAACCACTGCATCGGAGATCCGGTTCCACTCCTCTTCCACCACGCTCGTCTCACCAAGCTCGATGAGCACCCGGCCAAGAAGGTGTCCCAAGGTCCAGGCGCTCAGTACGATGGGAGCGACGTCTGATCGGATCCAGCCGCGCTCCTGGGGTTCGCGGAACATCTCGGCGTAGCGGACCACGATGCCGTCCTGGACGGCGGCCAGCTTCTCCATGAGCAGCGGTCTACCCAATGCCGATCCAACGGCGTTAAGGCGTGTCATCCGCTGCGACGACCGATCGGGAGCATACGTTGCACGGTGCGTGGCGAGCACGAGATCGCGAAACTGCTCTTTGCTCGTCACCTGAGCGAACTGCGGCTCGGTCCAGTTGGCGAACGCCTCGAGAGTCCTCGAATACCGTTCGACCTCAGCGGCGGCGATCAGCCCATCACGACTGTTGAAGTAGTGGTAGATCGACGAGGTTGAAGCGCCGGTCTCGCGTGCGACGTCACCGATCCGAACGGCCGCTTCCCCGTGCTCGTTGATGATCCCGATGACGTAGTCCAAGATCACGTCGTCTGTTCGTCTTCCGAAAAGTTCCCTGTCCACCAGGGCGATTCTACGGATCTGAGATTGGCTGATCTTCCAAAGATTGTTCAAAGGTAAGAGATCGCTGAAACGGTGGTGCGCGGCGGAGACGCTGCGGGCGGAGCCATCGCTACGAGAAGGAGAGCGCCATGAGCGATTTCATCAAGGTGATCGCGGTCGGCCCGGCGTTCTTAGCAAGCACCTGGGTGCTCAAAGATCTTCGCCGGGATCGTCCACAACAACGTCCACATCCTGCCGCTCGGCCATGTCTCGTCGATGGTGGTG